>JAISNF010000467.1 GCA_031276415.1 Planctomycetaceae bacterium | reverse complement strand
TCGCCGGGTTTCGGGTTATATTCCGGTGCCCAGCGAATACTGTCGTGCTGATGAACACTATGGAGAAAAACATTTTCCTTAACCGTTCCCGCTTGTTCGGCAATCGTTTCAACCCATTTGTTGTAGGACTCACCGCAAATATAAATATAATCGCAGGAAACCCAAACGGCACGGGTCTTTCCATCATCCAGAACAACACCGCTAACATAAATCGGCGTTTCGACCTTTTCGTTAGGAACGTAAGCCAGCGGCTCGCCAATCGGCGGCGTAACATCAACCTTGAAAGTTACTATTTTGAGACCGCTCGCATTACCGGAAACGACATTCTGTACTGCCGAAACATTGTCTTGTGCCGACACTGACGAAACTTGTTCTGCTAAAACAGCACCAACAGCCGCTAAACCACTACTCTGTAAAAATGAACGGCGTGAAACATCGTCTTTTTTCATAAGAACTTCTCTATAACTTTCGTAAAGGGGTTAAAAAAACAAATTGTTAAGCGGTTTTGATTTTCGCAACATTGTTATGGATTTTGTCCACAGCATTGACAATGTTGTCCATGTCGGATTTCGAACCGAGCATGAGTGCCGGATTCCATATCCAAAGGGCAGTGTTGAACGTCTTAATCAATGCCGGACAGTGATTTCTCTGTTTGTATTTCTCAAAATCAAGTTCATCTTCCGAGTAAAACTTTTTATAAATGTCGGACTTGAATACCTCGTGAAGGAACGGTTGAGTATAAATCGGGTCGTTTGGATAACCGGAACCTACCGGAACTCCTTCGGCACTCAAGGCTTCTATGAACCGTTCGCGTGAAAGACCGTCGAGTCCTTCCTGATTGTAAATCATAGAGTAAATGTAGTAGGATGCTTGCGTTCCGCCCTTGTGAAACTTGACCGGAGTTACACCAGGATATACGGAAAGTTTTTCAGTGAGATACGACGCATTTTCGTTGCGCAGTTTGTGCTGCTCTTCGATTTTTTCCATTTGGCACAATCCTATCACGGCTTGGTACTCTGCCATACGAATTTTGTTGGCAAGGATGACGGCGGTGATAGAACTAATCTGACCGGCAACAGAACCTGATGCGTAACCGAAATTATGATAGGAATAAAGGTGATGATAATAGTCGGTATCATTGGTCAGAATTGCCCCGCCTTCGCCGATGGGAAGGGTTTTCGACCCTTGAAAACTGAAACAACCGGCATTGCCAAAGGTACCGACCTTTTTGCCGTCAATTTCCGCTAAGTGGGCTTGGCAAGCGTCCTCCACAACGAATAGGTTATGTTCTTTGGCTATCTTCATAATAGTGGGCATATCTGACGGATAACCGCAAATATGAACCGGCAAAATTCCTTTGGTACGCGGAGTAATTTTTTCCTTGATTTTCTCAGGATCAATTTGAAATGTCATCGGGTCAATGTCCGCCCAAACTGGCATCGCTCCTTTGTAGAGTACACCGAAAACCGAAGCACTGAATGTATAAGGGGAACAAATAACTTCATCGCCGGGACGAATATCCAACTGCATCCAGGCGGCACTCAATGCGTTAGTGCCGTTAACAGTCGTGAGGCAGTGCTTGACTCCGTTCATATCCGCCCACTTTTTTTCAAATTCGCTGACCTTGCCGGAGCGAGACCAGTTGCGGCTTTTCATCACCGCATCCATTTTGGGTCCCCACGCTTCCGCATCCCATTGGGGCCAGCCCTTCCATCCTGATTTGTGCGCTTTGGGACCGCCGAGAATTGCCGGAACTGCGGCATCGGTAGGTGCAACGTCTTGTGCCGACACTGACGGAACTTGTGCCGCCAAAACAGCACCAACAGCCGTCAATCCGCTGCTCTGCAAAAACGAACGACGTGAAACATTGTCTTTTTTCATAAGAATTTCTCCAAAATTTTGTAAAGGGGTTAAAAACAACAATATCGGTAATAATCAAGGTAATGGAATTTTGACCAAATCCGCAACAACTTTTCCGTTGTGCAGGAATCGAGCCAACGTATAGATATTACCAGCCTTGTCTTGGGCAATACTATTGACGTAAGTCGGGAAATCACCGTCTGCGTAGAAAATCGCACCGAGGTCTTTGTATTCCTTTTTTGGAATATTATAAGTTACCAAATGCAGGTTTTCACTTCCACGTGCCATTCCCATCGCTACTCTGTCCAATCCTTTCACTCGTTTACCGTCTTTATAGATTGGACCGCCGGTGAGGTAATAAATGGTGTCGTTTTTCCCCAACATAAAACCGAGATAACCGTAACTGAACTGGTCGAACATACCGCTTTTCCGCGATGGTTCCGATGTAATTCGTTCCACAATTTCGATTGTTTTTGCTTTCGGGTCGAAACGAAACAAATATCCTGAATTGCCGTGTACTCCGTAAGCGACATTTTCCGGTTCATACCAGAATATTTTTCTCCAGTTGTAAGCCATACTGCCGGCTCCGGTGTAATCGTAACTGCCAAAATAATCAATTCTCAAATCGACATCGGTTAATTTTTCGGGAGCGGACATCCCTGCTCGGTAAAAGAATATATCTCCTTCAGCGGTGGAATAATAGGCGGTTCCGTCACGTGGATCGACCATCATAGAACGACAAATCACGCGATAATCCTTGCCGATGACACCACTTTCGCCTTGCTTGCTGACCAAGCCGAGGTCTTTTAACTGTTTCGTGTTGAGATCATAATGAACCAGATAACCTTTAGGCCAAGTAATACCGTACAAATGACCGCGTTGTCGGTCTATTGTCATTGTGAGGATACCTTCTCCGTGAGGTGCCAACGCCAAACTTTCTATTTTTCCGCTCTTCATATCGTAGGAAACAAAATGTCCGCCGGTATAAAGTTTATAACCGGCGGGAGCATTGACGGGCAGGCATTCCGCACCGTTAATAATCTCGTAAAAACCCACATGGGTTGCGAAATACAGTTTGCCATTGTATTCATAAAATTCGACATGGCTTTTACCTTGAGCGATACAACCTTTTTCATTTACTGCTTCCGATAAATCGGCAATAAACTTGGTTTGGTCGGTTGCCGGATCGTACACATAGAATTTTCCGCCGACATCGTGTTTCTCGGACGAAAGCACGTAATAGATTTTGCCGTCACTACCGGCGGATATGGCGTTGTAAGTGTCATGGGCATCAGGGAATCCCGAATAATAATGTTTTGCCATAAGTGGTGCCGATGTTTGTTTTTCGTCGGCTTTTACTACATCGTACAGATCATTGGGAAAAAACGGTAACAGTAACAGACTGACCAACAACAGGATTTGTGTGTGTTTCATAATAATTTGTTTTTAAAAAGTTTTTACGTAAAAAATACTAAAAGCACATTGTGTTTGATGATGGTTGACGGTTGGGGACAAACTGCCGATAACGACTTTTACCCTGCGTGTCAACTGGAACAAAAAAACGTAATACAGCACAATCTGCTCATTCCAAGATTTGTCCATTATATTATTGTCAGTTAAAACGACAATACGTTATTTTTTGCCAAAACACTTTAAAAATGCGACAAGAGATTATTGTATCGGATTAGGGAATTAAAAAAACGTAACTGTCTGTTTTATTTTTTTGAGAGTACGAAACATACTAAAAGGTAACTTCTAAAAACTCAAATTTACTTTTTAAAACCACAGAGAACACAGAGTTCACAGAGAGAAAATTTAAAAAAAATTATTTTTAGATCAAAAGTCAATTATAAAATCAAATAACGTTTCGATTCCAATTAAAAATTCACTCTGTGTTCTCTGTGGTTAATAAAATATATTTGTGGTTTTTAGAAACTCTCTAAAATAATCTGTAATCATTCACGGTAATAGGTTTAAATCGTAGAGACGCAATGTATTGCGTCTCTACAACGGTTAAGATTGATTTTTTTCATTATGATAACTTGTTAAATGAATCTCCGTGAACGGTTACAATAATTTTTTTTGTTTAATTTAGTTGTTTCGTATTCTCAAAAACAACCGGTGATTATCTACATTACTCTGCGAACTCTTTTTTTCTATCGGTAGTTATAGATATAATTGGCAAGTGTTGCATTTCCGAGATTGTTACAAACAGATTGGACAGATTCAATCGGCGTGCCTTTTTCGGAACTCAAAATGACTTTGACTTCGTGATCCGGTTTTTCTGCAACAAAATTATCCAATGTTTTTGCCAACTCTTCTATTTTAAGCGGTTGGTTGTTTAACGTCAGTGTTGTGTTAGCCGACATGTTGAGTTGAACAGTAATAATTTTTTTGTTTTCGGCTTCGCGGATCACCTGATCAATTGAAACGGAAGCACCTTTTATTTTACTTTGTTCGGCGGCTTCCATGAAAGCAATGATTTCGATAGTTTCCTGTGGATCAATCGGCAACTGACCGGTTTTGAAAAATCGTGCAATTTCTTCAACAAGCGGTTTATAACCTTCGGAAGATCCGGCATTGGCGATTCCTTTATCGCCAAAGACAATGGCTCCGTATTCGGCTTTACCGGTACGAATTCCCCGAAAAGTTCCGATTCTTCCGCCTTTCCATGTTCCTGTAACAAGTTCTGTGCCTTCAGTTTGAATCCGCGTAACAGATTCGCAGCCGGTTTCCATGAGAGTAAAAAGTATTTCGACGCCGTGAATTCCGTACCAAAACAGATCGGGATGTTTATCGTTGAGCGAACACGGACACCAAACATCGCAACCAATCACTTTTCCAACAGAAGATTCGCCTTTTCGCACCTTTTGAAAACCGGAAGCGAAACGAAGCGAGGACGCTGAAAAAACCGGAACTTTCTTTTCCTTTGCTAAACGGAAAATCGTTAAAACATCGGCAAGCGAAGCCGCCATCGGTTTGTCAATGAAAAGGGGTTTTCCGGCATTGATAACCGGTTTGGCTTGTTCCAGATGAGGACGTCCGTCAACACTTTCGAGCAAAACACCATCAACATTCGGAAGCATGGATTCGACGGTGTTGTGTAGTTGAATCCCTTGTTTTTCCAATTCATCGGCGAATTGCTTAACACGGTTCCAACTTCCCGCATTATCGGGCATTCCGCCGGGGTAAGCCGCAACAACCTTGAAACCGTTACACGGCTCCGAAGCATTGGGATCATTCAAAATTTTGACAAATGCCGGAACATGTGAAGTTGTTGTACCGATAATACCCAACCGAAAAATATCCCCGCCAAAAATATCAGTAACAAAAACATCCAAAACCAGCAAACAACAAACAACGAAACAAAAAATTCTGGATTTCATAGGAAAAACTTTCTGTGTCCTCTGTGGTTAAAAACAAAATAATAGTTACAAAATACATGATACAGTTACAATCTGCTCATGCCAAGATTTTCCCATTATATTATTGTCGCTCAAAACGACAATACATTATTTTTTGCCAAAACACTTCGAAAATGCGACAAAAAAATTATTGTATCGAATTATGAAGTTAAAAGACACACTTTAATTCCCCTCTCAACTTTCCTTCGTTCCTGCGGGACTTTTTTAGTTAATAGTTAAGTAGTGAATAGTTTTCGCAAGCGGAATTATTGACATTGCAGTTTTAATTCCGCATTGCGAAACTCTCCACTATCCACTCTCAACTATCAACTTTCCTCTGTGTTCTCTGTGGTTAATAAAAATATATTTGTAGTTTTTAGAAGTTCCCGTCTTGTTACTTGACTAACTCGAAGAGAAAATCTTTTTTTCCTTTTATGTCCACTTCTGCAGAGAATCCGGAAGATACCGCTTTTTCGTATTTTTCAGGAACGATAAACGTTATATCAGGGTCTGGAATCGGTTTGTCTTGCTCCAGCAATCGTACCTCTTCTTCTGGCGTTACCTTCGGTGTAACAGTCTTCTTGGAAAACGTGATTGAGTATTTGCCCGGCAAAACACCTGCCGAATTGTTGGTTTGCATTTGAAAGGTTCCGTCCGATTTTGATACTGCTGTTGCGTAGCGGTTGCTGGCGGATCCAGGCATTGGCATAAAGACGATGTTGACATCACCCACAGGGGCACCATCAAGCGTTACTTTACCGTTTGCCGGAACAAGACCGGAAATAGATGTCGAATCGCCACACCCGTTAAAAATAACCAAACAAAAAACCGATACAAAAAGTAACGTGAAAATTCGCATAAATATCTCCTCCGATAATA
>JAISNF010000417.1 GCA_031276415.1 Planctomycetaceae bacterium | reverse complement strand
GAGGATTATAACGTTGCCAATGTGTTCGCCAGAAATCAACCTCAAATCCGGTCATTAACGCATCATTCCAATTGTACATGGCATTAAGAAAAAAAACTTCGTACCCGTTCACGGAGATTCGTTTAACAAGTTATCATAATGAAAAAATCAATCTTAACACCGCATTCGGGGGACAGAATACCGCATTCGGGGGACAGAATACCGCATTCGGATATACGGATGGCGCATCCGGATATACGGATGATGCATTCGGATATACGGATGACGCATCCGGATATACGAATGACGCATCCGGATATACGGATGACACATTCGGATATACGGATGGCGCATCCGGATATACGGATGGCGCATCCGGATATACGGATGGCATATTCGGACTTCCGAATGACTCATAATTACGGAAAAATGGCGAAATGTTGCGTGTCTTTTGATTACCAACATCAAAGTTCTACCGAATAATTATTAAAATTCTAGTTTTGTAACTGTTCACTGAAATTTAGCGGATTTTTTTTAATGTATAGTTGCCCAATCTTCGCCCTGATAAGGGCGTAACTTTCATAACCGCAGGTCAACGACCTGAGGTAACAAATCCGCCCGTCTTTTCTGCCCTGAAAGGGCAGGATTTTATTGACATTATTTAACGCCAAAAGTGTTGCCCCTAACGGGGCAGAGTTGTGAGCGGCGGACTTTTAACCGCAGGTCTTTGACCTGTGGTTATGAAAATACCGTCCCTATCGGGACAAAGAAAAATCAACAAAATCATTAAATAATAAAAAATACCGTGAATGGTTACCTAATTTTTATTGGTAACTCCCAACAACCGATTGTTTTCTTAAAAATGTTCGACAAAGATGAGCGAGAATCCGTGTGAGGTTATTCGGCGGCTTGTGTTGAAATCGTAATCGAAGGACACAAAACGTGAACGTGCATCATTGACAAACCAGTTCAGACCCAACCCCACATTCAAATAATCCCTGCCTAAATCAACCCCGCGAATATTCATGTTCGTGTTCGGTACACTGTAAGCCGAAATCAATTGACCGCCCGCATCAGGATAAGGATGATTGCCAAACTGGTTAATATATTGAAGACGGAAATTTGTCGCCGTGCGGAATGTTTCCCGCTTAAGATTCATACCAACACGGAAAAACCATTGGTCATACTCCGCCCGATTATATCGCAAGCCAAATAAATCAGAATGAGTTCCAAAATCCCGATAACCGTTTTGCGCCGCAAAAATATAATCCAACCCAATCAACGGACGAAGAACATAATTATTGCTGTAATAACGCGGCTTCGAAAATTCAAGACTCATCGAAAATGTATCGCCGGAGGTTTTGCCGTTGTAACGCTCTATTCCGTACACCTGATTAACCGCTCTTAAATCAAGAAATCGCCGCATATTGTATTCCTGATGAGCATAACCTAAATAACCGTAAACATCCGTACCATAATAGTTTTTCTGGAAATACAACGCCGCATGGTAATCGTCCGCCTCAACCCGATCCGAATTTTGCCAAAGATACGGAGCAAAATATCCAAACAAAAAACCAATCCGCGAATTAGGCTTTCTCTGAACATCCATCCCAATCAAAAAACCGGTACGCGAAATTCCGTAATCATCGGAATTGTTATCGCCTTTTGTTTTCGTTTGAAGATGAGTTACGTCTGTCCAGAAATTGTTTTCACCCATAAAATAAGGCGTTTCACAAGTTGCCGCTTCATTGATGAGATGTGAATTGAGCGGTTCATACTGACCGCGATAAGTTGTTGCGCCGGCACCGGCACCACGATGTTCCAAACCGGAAATCGCTCCATAACCATTGTTGTAAATCACCGGCGAACCACTGTACAATTCGCTGCCAAGCGTCAGCCGATTAAATACCGTCCGATAAGGCGAATAAAGACTCAATTGAAATCCATTCAACCGAACCGATCCGGCAAGTTGTTTGGTAACATCACGATAAACCGCATCATATTCGACCTTGCCGTCAGCATCCGTTGTTTTGTGAGCATTCAAATCTTTGACGAACGCCTGAAATCCGGTTAAGCCTTCGCCCACTGTATTCAAAACGCGTGCCACTTGCGATTGGTTCCAAAGCAATCCGGCTGGTGTCGGAACCGGCGGCGGATCAGGCGGACCGGGCGGATCCGGCGGTTCAGGACCGGGCGGATTATCCGACTTCTTGCCAACCGCAACATAATTCTTGTCATCCGAACTCGGCGCAAAAGTAAATGTCCAATCCTCAAAAGTGTCTTCCGAATTACTAATCCGCGTTCCGCTCAAACCTTCGCCGGTTTTGAGAAACGTGTAATCCGCCCCTTCCGTGTAATTACCAACTTTAACAACATCGACTTTGACATTATCAAGTTTCGCCGTTCCCGCAACATCAATAACATTAATAGCGTTGCCCTGTGCATCGGTATCGACAATGACGTATAAAATTCCTCCTGACGTGTATTCAAGATTTTCGTTTACTTTCAATGTTCCTTCAAACGCCTGAATCGCTCCGCCTTGCGCAACCGTGATATTTTTTACTGTTCCCGTACCGCCAACCCCGCCGCTTGCAGATATAAAAATATTGGAACCGGAAAGATTGCCGGTAACACTGCCGTCTGCGTTTTTCGCAAGCATAAGCCAACCGGATTTGATATTGGTTGTACCGGTAAATCCGCTGCTGTCGTTAGTGAAACGCAAAACGCTGTCTTCTTGTGCGCCTTTTTCAATAGTTTTGCCTTCAATATTGAGATTACCGGTTCCGCTCAACACGCCGGCGTATGTTCCTTCGCGTTCCGAAAATGTTTTTTGATCAAACGTAACATTTCCGGGTTGTTCGATTTTGATATTTCCCTGTAAACTATTGGAATTTCCGGTTAATGTTCCATTCAAAACCTCCGTACCGCCGCCGTAAGTATTTTTTCCGGTCAATATCTGATTTAGTTCGCCGTTCACGATAAGTTTGCCGGTTGTTCCGCTGATGTTTCCCGAAAAGGTCGAATTGGTGTTTCCGGCAACCGTAAGACTGTGCCCGTCGAGCAATTCCACATTGCCGGCAGTTCTTCCTGCGACATCAGAATCGGAAAGACCCGCAACCGTATTATTGTTATTGAGTTTAAGAATTCCCGGTCCGCTAACAGTTAATTGTTTGGCGGAATTATTTAGTTGTGCGTTTAATGTGAACTCGTCATTGGGACGCGGTAAATCAAACTTCCAATCATGAGTAGTCGGATCGTATGTAACCCAAACATTTAACGTTGCGGTACTGTCTGTCTGTATTATCTCGGAATGAAATTGCAGAAATTCAAAATTACTGCCAATCAGTCCGTCGTCAATATAACCTCGAAGTGTTGTTCCGTCATCGTTGTTTAGTGTAATAAAAGCGTATTTTTCAGGATTCACAACATCGGAATCATTCAACGCCTTCGCAACAATACGCGGACCGGTTCCGTCGGTTGCCAAATTCATTGAGTTAACAGAAATGCGTGCGGTACTGCTTTCGCCGGTTTGTTTACCGACATCCAAAACCAATCGCCCTTCCGCTTCAACAGTAAGTTCGGTGGAGTTAATTTCTCCGAAAGTTCCAGTTTTTCCGATGTACAATTCGCCGGCTTCAATTTTCAGATTACCGATGAAAGCGGATGCGTTACCGTCGATATAAACGGAACCTTCGCCGGTTTTGTTAATTTCCGCAACACTTCCTGCTTCAGTGGAAATATCGGAACCGATAGTCAAATTGGATTTTGTACCGGCGGTGTGAAGTTGAAGAACACTGTCCGCTTCAAGATAAATATCGTTTTTTGCCGTGCCGTTGCCAATTTTGATATTCAATGTCGAATTATCTTCAACAAGAATAAGGGAACTTCCGCTAACATAAAACGCTCCGCCTTTTCCTATGGCGGTATTTTCTGCAATTTCGGCGTTTCCGCTGAACGCAACCATCGAATCGCGCAACCAAAATGCGCCGCCGTTTTCTGCTTTATTTCCGGTAATTGTTGTTGTTCCGCTAAACGAGGCGGTTGCGCCGTCAATGAAAAATGCGCCGCCTTTTTTCGCTTCATTGCCTGTTATGGTCGTTGAATTTTTGAAAACAAGATTGTAATCGGGATTATCCACATCAACTGTACCGCCTTGTGTTATCAAAAATGCGCCGCCGCTTCCGTTGACTGCTTTATTATTTTGGACGGTAGTTGGTCCGTTGAAAGTGATATGTGGTGAAGACTCGGCGAACAAGGCTCCTCCGCCGCCGTTGGTATCGACATCGGGATTGGTGAAGGTTGCGGAGTTATTTATTAGTTCGAGTTCCTTAAATTGTACAACGGAATCATAAACATAAATTGCTCCGCCCTGAACTCCTTGATTACCGGAGAACACCATTTTTCCTTGAGCGTCAAAACCGAAAGCCGGTGTTGAAAGATCGCCTACCATATCCAGATAAACCGCTCCGCCTTTACCGCCGTCTATTCCAAGAGTGGGATCGTATGTGGCGGTGTTATTTAGGAATTGAGTTGTTCCTGAAAAAATCATGGAGGTTGTACTCGTAGTGGCGTAAATGGCTCCGCCGCCTCTGTCTCCATCAACAGATTTATTATTTTGAAAAGTGGTATCTGCTTTGAAATTGATGATTCCGTCATTGAGGGAGATTGCGCCGCCGTTTCCTGCCAACGCAGAATTATTTTGAAACGTTGCCGCTTTGTCAAAATTAATTTGTGTAGTATTATCAACATACAAGGCACCGCCGGAAGTTGTTGCGGTATTTCCATCGGCAACGGCATTTCCTCCGAAAACGGCAGTATCTTTGAAATTGACGACTCCGCCGGAAAAATAGCCGGCACCGCCGTTTGCTGCGTTGGATAAATTACTCGGATCGGTTTGATCGTAACCTGCTTTATTTTTCTTGAATGTTACGGCACCGTTGAAATTAACAATTGTATCGGAACCTGTAAAATACAACGCTCCGCCATCGGTGAATGAAAAGTTTTCCTCCGCAAGAAATTCGCCGCCGAAGGTTAAACTTCCTCCATTGACGGACATTGCTCCGCCGTCAGTTGTTGCGGAGTTTTTGGAAAAGGTCGTGTTTCCTCCGATGGTTAATGTTGAACTGGTGGTCAAGTAAAGTGCGCCTCCTTCACCTTCGGCGGTATTGGATGTGAAAGTGGCGTTTCCTGTAACATTCATAATACTTTGGTATAATCCAATTGCTCCGCCGTCACCTTCGACGTAATTTGAGGTAAAGACGGCATTTTCTTTGAAGGTTAAAGTGGCAGTTGCAGAGGCTGATTCGGCATAAATTGCTCCGCCGCGAAAGGAACCTTTGTTATTGCTGATTGTTGCTGTTTTATCGAACGTCAATTTTCCATCGTTTATTGCGAACAAAGTGCTGCCGGAACTGGAATAACCGCCGCTTAAATTAGCGGCGTTGGCAAACCGGATTTCGCCGCCTTCAATGATTGTGAAAAAATATTCAACTCCGTCGGTTTCGGCTGTTTGTGATGCGGTACTGCTGTAGCGGAGTGTTATTGTGCCGTTTGCGGTGAAGGTGATAACGCGGTTAATATCATAGGGTTTGAAATCCAGATAAACGGGATCATCACCTGGCTCGACATCTGGATCGGTTCGTCGGACATTGATGGCGGAACCTCCCAAATTGATAGTGTTAACCGCCGGATCATTCAATGCCTCCAATAACGTATTGGCATTGCTAACGGACGTTTGTGCTTCGGACAAACCGGATAAGCCCAAACTTAACAGAAAAATGATAATAATCGGGACAATAAAAATACGTGAAGTCATATTTTTTACTTTCTTCATTCACCGTCAACAGTAAAGTATGACGTTATTACTTTTTGTTGTATGGTTATTGTTTCTGTAATTGACTAATTTGTTCCGGTATTTAAAATCGATCGGATTTTTACCAAAACGGAAAAAACTTAAGATTTTTTGGGTTCGGCGGCGAATCATCGGAAATCCCGATATTTTTGTCAAGCCCAATTTCAACAGTTTTTTTGAATATCCTCGAATATCTGAAATATCAGTAAATTTAGTGTTGATGTTAATGTAGATAAGGACAACATCACAAAGAACGATTGG
>JAISNF010000397.1 GCA_031276415.1 Planctomycetaceae bacterium | reverse complement strand
GGTACAGAAAAAAATGAACCTGCCGTATTGCGGCGGGTTCAATTTTCCAGAGTTCCCCAGTCCTTTTGAAGGGACAAAATTTGAACGGATAGTTGAGTGTGAAAAATTCCGCATGAGTCGCTTTCTACAACACCTCAATTATCCGTTTTTCATTAAATAAAATTTGTAAAAAAGGAGTAATTATTCAATGGAATTTTTGTAAATAAATAATGTGAGTTGATAGTTGAGAGTGGATAGTGAAGAGTGACGCAAGCGGAATTATTGATGTTTCCCATTGTCCCGAAGAGGCATTCCCAAAATAGCGATGGGTTTTAACCCATCGGAATTATAAAAATAGCGATGGGTTAAAAAAACATGTTGCGATGACGTGAAAGTGCATTATTTAGGGAGAGATTGTAACCGATTCACCTCCGGCACAGGTTCCGAGTGCTTTTAGAAGTTCTTTAGAGATATTGGATGAAAGAAATCGGCAACTACCGTCAAAGAACGCTACGTAAATACCGTCAGGATTAACGTGAAAACTGCCAACCCGTCCCTCTTTTTTATTGATTCCTTTAAGCAGTTCTTCCAATGTTACGTCTGCCGTCGGATCCATCCAGCAAAAAGGCGTTTTCACCTCGACAACTGCCAACGTATTACTTGTTCCGTCAACAATTCGTGCGAATGTTTCACTTGTTTGTGTTCCCGCTTTCTTCGCCGGAATAAACCCCTCGCCGGCAATCACCGAATAACAACACGCACCAGGAATTTGCCTCACCAACGGATTGACCGGACAACAATAAGTGTTAACAACCACATTATGAAATTGTTTGTTGTATTCGCTGTCCCACGGTTCATTGTGGCGGATTTGTTGGTATAAGGCGACTTGTTCAATAAACGGCAAAATCAGTACACGCCAACTATGTAACGGTTTACCGTCCTTATCCACCGTATAAAGCGGCGGTAA
This sequence comes from Planctomycetaceae bacterium, assembly GCA_031276415.1. Taxonomy (GTDB): domain Bacteria; phylum Planctomycetota; class Planctomycetia; order Pirellulales; family Thermoguttaceae; genus WRKP01. Next base: position 1,629 of record JAISNF010000397.1, on the reverse strand, counting down.
TGTTCCATGAGTATCATGATAATTATGAATGCCCAGAGCAATCTGTTTGAGTTTATTCATACATTGCATCCGTTGTTGGTTTCTACTTGCTGCATCCTGAGACGCCTGAATCGCAGGAAATAACAACGCAGCAGCAATACCACAACTCGCAATAACTTTCTGTTTCACAACAGCATTTTCTCCTTTTAACCAGAAAACAAGTTTATCCTCTTCAATATCAGGCAACAATGTTCGTAACATTCCTTTCGCAAACTCGAGACCAAGCGGCATAGCCAGAAAAGATTGATTTCCTGGTTCAACACGTTGTCGGACGGCATTGATTCCAAACTCAATCGCACTTTCCAACAAACTGCGAAGTTGAACGGCATCGGTTCGTTTGGGCGTTTTAACCGTCAAAAGAGGGATATTTTCCGTTTCGCCCGAAAGCAATGTGTTAATAGGCAACGAGGCGGCAACCCATTCGATTTTTTGTGCAGCAAACAGCAACAATCCCTGAATTTCTCTCGGTACATTGCCGGATAATGCGTTGTCCGATAATGCGTTAGGAATAAGTTTCGCCTTAAATTTTTCGGGTAAAGTCGCAACGATTTTAATTTCATTCTGCCCCAAAACCTTCAATCCTTGCTGAATCCGTGAATCCTTTGACGGAGTAATATTTTGTAACCACGCAATCAATGTCAATTTGGTAACTTCATCCAATTCTTCTGGATGACCGGTAATGGGAAAAAGAAAAAACAGAAAATCATCGGTTACAATAAAAGACGGTATTTCCTGCGAAAACGTTTTTAAAAACGTTTGCAATATGACCACATCGTTTTTGGTTTTACCTTTCCAAGGAATAACCAAAACACCGGTGATGTTATTCTCTATTAAATTGGTATCGGCGATGAATGCCAGTTCCCGAATATCGAATGTTTTTGTAATTGTTTCATACGGCGGACGTATGATAGCGTCCAATTTTTCGAGTTCGACCTTTAATTCACGGGTTGTGGCTTTAATGGATTTTTCGTCAAAGTGAAGAAGGTTCAAAAACTCTTCACCAAGTTTTTCGGTTTGCGACTTGAGCGTATCAATTTCAACTTTTCGCAAATCAATGTGGACAAAAAGAACCGTGTTGTCGTCAATCAACGGAGCAAACGTCTCCTGACCATAAACGTTCATTGTTGTCAACACAAACAACAACATCAAAACATGCAACAAATTTCTCATGGAAATTCTCCTAAAAAATAAATTGTTCTTGGAAAACATAACTAAAAACAGAACCGGAAAATATGACCGGTTGCAATAATATCTCATATTTACCAAAGAAAAACAATAGACAAGAGTGGAGAGTTGATAGTGGATAGTGGAGAGTTTCGCAATGCGGAATTATTTGCCGTTCTCTGCTCTTAAAATTGCCCCAGCGGGGCATTCCCAACGTAGCCGGCGGTTTTAACCGCCGGAACATTCGGTTCTCAATGTTCTGGCGGTTAAAACCGCCGGCTATCTTCGTCTCAAACTGTTTTATAATTTGTAACGATGTAATTTGTAACGATGCAAAGTATTGTCATTTTGCGGATTCTTCTTTCTTTTTTGCCGGTGCTGACAATATTAACGAAACATCTTTTTCTTGCTCTTGACGTAAAAATC
>JAISNF010000044.1 GCA_031276415.1 Planctomycetaceae bacterium | reverse complement strand
AGATAAGTTCCTGAAAAAGTTTTAATCGTTTTTACTTGTTTATCGTTACTTTTAATGATTTCATAAAGAAATTGTAAAGTTTCAATGTGTTTTTCTAGTGGAATAGATTGCCAGTTGGTCGGCAATGCAACAAGAGATTCCTCACCTTCCGGCAATGGAAATAAAGAATCTTTCGATAATGCTACATTAACAACGCCCAACAAAAAAAGGAAAAAAATTATCTTTTGCATAATTTATACAAAGGTTTTACAAATTTAGTTTCGATAATATTAATTAACGTTTTTTTTGTTTTGTAATATGAAGGAATCAGGTAAATATAGTTATAAGTCCTTTTGATATAATTGGTTGGTTATGAACTTTTCAAGAGTTTGGTTTAATGTTTGTCAAGAGATTTGATGGGGGCTTTTCCGATGATTTGCGGAGATTCGCGTTTAATCCGATACTCGCCCTCATGACGAACCTCGACCTTGCGGAACCGCTCTTCAGGAAGCAAAATAGAACTGATCCGAAACCCAAATTTGTCCCCAACCTTCACCGCCTCCGCTGTCGCAATCGTAACACTCTGCCCCACCTCAACCTCTAAAAAATCATCACACGATTTGTCAAACTGAATCACCGAACCAACCCCAAGTTCCAAAATCGTTTTGATCGATTTCGGCGCACGCGCTAATACCGCCGCAACCGGAATTTTAATCTTCAAAAGACTACGACTAAATCCCGGTAAATCGTCAACAGAACGATGCTTTCCATGAATATTGCCAAAATTTGGCGTTTCAAAATTGGGTCCGGTAAACGGATCAAAGTTTGGAACCCCCTTTTCAATTAAATCAGATTCACCACCATCAAATGTGGGCGGTCCCGGTATAATAGGATCATTGGTTTTCGTCTCCTCCCAAAGTTGATTGGGAATTTCTAAAGGCCAAATCATGTAAATCGGCACCGAACTCCCGTCCGGTTTGCCAATAATAAGTTCCAGACTGGCAGATTCCCACGCCGGTTGAGCCTGAAAAACTCCTTGCATAAGGTCCTGAATCACCGCCGCCTGAAAATCCTCTGGAAAAAAATCTTCAGGAATAAGATTCATACCCCATTCCTGAGCCAACGTCGAAAGTTTACTTTTGCCGGTTGCGTCAGGATGATCACACCACGCCGGAATCAAACCCGTCGAATCCGGAATCAATATGGCAATTCCCTGTCCGCCCGACATCAAAATCATCGCTAAACCCTTGCCGGTAATTTTCGATGAAAGAACATCACCCTGAAATTCTTCGCCATTGCCCGGCTGAATCGTAATCGCCGTGTCAAATGTTCGTGAAAATGCGGACGCGGCTTCATTCGCACCGTTTTTGACGGCTTCAATAAAACTATTAACCGCAGAAGAATTTAATTCCGCCATAAAACTTAATTTATGTAATTGATTCCAGTTTAACCGGTTATAACCCAAAATCACAAAACTATAAACATAATTATCGGTTCCAATATAAAAAAACCACTATCGGAAACAAAAACATCCGCTGCATTCTTTCTTGGAAAATACGCCCCCGAATAACATAATTGTTGAAATCAGTATAGCATACAAAAATCTCCAACAACAAGCATTAAATTAAATAAAATAAATAGAATAAAAAGAATGCTTTGTTTGAATAAAATATTTTGAAAATTCCTGTTTTACGCATTTTAACATTTTTTAATTTTTTTTGGATTAAATTGATTATTTGGAATAATTTTTTAATGAAAATTGGTCTTTACCCGATTTAAAAAAAAAGGCACAATACGTTTTGTTTGGAGAAATCATTTGGTGATCTTTTCTGAACAACAGTTTGTGAGCCGGCGGTTTGATTCCGATTCGGCTATTTTCAAGGAAGAAAAATTTTGTTTTGCCGTACTGGAGAATTCCCCCCGGTCGGCGACACCATTCACTTAGGAGAGCAAATACAGTGAAACAAACATGTTGGATTACTCTTTTTGTTGCCCTTATGACCGTTGGCGGATTTATTTCGCAAACAGCGGCACAAGGACTTCCCAATTTCGTTGCGGTTGTTGATGTTGCCCAATTAATCAAGGAGCATCCTGAATTTCGAAGTAAACAGGAAGCCCTTCAAGAGGTTGTTCGAACCGAAGAGGCAAAGTTCCGAACCCGTCAGCAACAAATTGCAGACAAGGACAAAGCCCTGCAAAATTCCGGTTTTAAACCCGGAACAGCGGAACATCAAAAACAAGTTGATGAAATCGCCAATGAGTACGCCGATTTCGAAAAAGATGTTAAAGCGATGCAACGTAAATTCGCTTTGGAAAATTCGAAAATTATGTATGATACCTATCAGCATATTAAAAAGGTGATCGGTGGTTTTGCCAAGCAACGGAATATTGCTCAAGTTACCGATTATCGGGTTTTTGAAGTCAATCCGGCGGAACCGCAATTAGTTGCGGAAGATATGGATCAGAAGTTGGTCTGGTTTGATGATCGGCTGAATATTACGGAGTTTGTTATTGAAGCACTTTATGCTGATCTTGGCTTGAAACGTCCGGCAAAAACGGCAGCCAACACTTCAGCCGCTTCAACTAATCCCGCTAATTCCGCAGCACGACCGGCAACAGCACAGCAGCCGCCGGTACAGCAGCAACCTGCTCCCATCAGTCAGAATCAAAATCAGCAGCCTGCTCCAATTCGGTAAACTTTATTAGTAACCGTTCACGGATATTTGTCCGATGGGTGATGGGTTAAAACCCATCGCTACATCGGGAATGCCCCAAGTGGGCATTTCCAATATAACCGGCGGTTTTAACCGCCGGAATGTTGGTACCGGTTACATTTATTAACACTTAAACTTATAACTTTCACACTCATATTAAATTAATTGATTTACTTTAATTAACTTATTGAGTGAGTGTGGAAGCCGTGAAGTAAAAATGGAGAAGCCGGAAGTTTAACGGTACGAAGTTACACTTACTAAAACTTCCGGGTAGGCAATTCCACCCACACCCGGAAGTTTTTTATAACTAATTATCATCCGGCTTTTTAACATTGGCAATTATTTATTTATGGAAACTTTTTCCGTTCCATTAACCATTGATGCCGTGACTTTGTTTTCCGGTTCATTTAAAGAAAAATTTCGTTTCCAGAACACGATTGCTCAGCGTGTGATTATTCGCGGATTTGGATTCTGGACGGGTGAGGATGTTTGTTTGGACATTCGACCGGCGGAACCGGATACGGGGATTATTTTTGTACGTTCTGATCTTATGGGAACGCCGAGTATTCCGGCTTTGGTTGAATATCGCGAGGAAAAACCGCGTCAGACTTCACTGGTGAACGGCAATGCCCGCGTTGATATGGTGGAACATCTTTTAGCCGCACTGAAAGCACTTCAAATTGACAATTGCGAAATCTGGACAGATCGTCCTGAAATGCCCGGTTTTGATGGTTCCAGCCAACCGTTTATTCTTGTTCTGAAACAGGCAGGAATCCAAACCCAATCAACGATACGAAAAATCAGAATCGTAACCCGTTCTTTTCGTGTCGGCAATGAATCACAACAAATCAATGTTATGCCGAACCGTTACGGTTCAAATTCATATCAATACACATTGGTTCCATGTGAAGGCTATGCAATTGAGCAGCAGGATTATCAGTTTGATTTGGCATTTCAAGCGTTTTACGATGAAATTATGCCGTGCCGGACATTTCTTTCAAAACGCGAGGCGGATTATCTTTTGGAGCAGGGACTTTGCCGGCGGGTTACGCCGAAAGACGTCTTGGTTCTTGCGGAAGGCGGTCCGCTTGACAATACGTTTCGTTTTCCAAATGAATGTGCCAGACACAAGATACTTGATATGGTTGGGGATTTTTCGTTGGTGGATTGTGATTGGGTTGGGACATTTGAATCATGGCGGGGCGGTCACAGTCTCAATGCGGAATGTGTCAAACAACTTTTAGAAAATACAATCCTGTTAGACGAATCATTCTTTTCAAAACGGATGGAACTGGTACTTGACCGTGCTGCCTAACAAAAATTCCGTTAAACTTTCACAGGTTTGGTTTTGTAAGTTCATGGTTTTACAAGTTCAAATGATCTATCGTTTTTTTTTTCCTGCTGTAATTATTTTATTCATTGTTTCAGGTTCTGCTGTGGCGGCGGAATCGTGGGGCATAGAGTTGTTTCAAACCCAAAAGCATGATTTTGGTCGGGTTACTATTGGTGCGGATGTTGAACATCGTTTCGAGATGGAAAACATTTATCAGCAGGATATTAAGATTCTCGGTGTTCATTCGTCCTGCGGATGTACTATTCCGTCATTATCAACCAATCTTCTCAAAACCGGCGAAAAAGGAGCCGTGATCGCAAAATTCAACACCAATGGTCAGCATACACGGGAAAAATCAGCAACCTTAACAGTTGACCTGGAAACAACCATCAATGGACAAAAACTACAGGAAACCGTTTTACTTCATGTTTCCGGTTATATTCGTCCCGACGTGATCCTGACGCCGGCAATTGTGGAATTTGGATCGATTTCGGCAGGTCAAACGGCGGTGCGTACCGTACAACTCGAATATGCCGGTCAACACGATTGGGCGTTGACAAAAGTAGAACGTTCCAACCCTTTCATTCACGCTAAAGCAGAAGAGATAAATCGTTTCGGCGGTGAAATTACTTACCGCATTACGATAACAATCAAAGAAAATGCCCCGATTGGATATGTTAAGGATGTTCTTCGTTTTAGCACCAATGAATCTAACAACAGCGTAAACGGAACAACCGAAATAATATTACCGGTTCAAGGTGTGGTAACGTCTCCGGTTCAGGCAAAACCGGCTCCGTTTATGGTTGGAGTTCTTTCTCAGGGCGAAACGGTTTCAAAGAATATAGTTGTTCGGAGTAAATTGCCGTTTCGGATTACAGAAGTTACGTCGCAGGACAAACGGTTCCGGTTTGCGTTTTCAGATCGGGAGAGTGCTATTCAACTTGTTTCCGTCCTCTTTTCGGCGAAACACACACAAACCGAAACGTTACAAAGTATAACCAATCAAATTCATATTCGCACCAATTTACCGGATCAGGATGTAATAACACTTGACGCTCTAACTTTACTCACGCCCAAAGAATTACCAACAGAATCACCAACTCTCACTTCGCCGCCGGAATCGCTTCTGCCAACCGAAGAACCGCTTGAACCGTTTCATGAACAACCATTGACGCCCATTCCGCCTTCAACACAGAAACCTCCAACACAGGAACCTTTGACGCAGGACAAACCAATTATCCCTTCAAAAAAAGCAAGATTCGGAACACCTCAAATACTTTGATT
>JAISNF010000290.1 GCA_031276415.1 Planctomycetaceae bacterium | reverse complement strand
AAGAGGGAATTGCCCTAAGCGAACTCTGGCATTCGCAACTATTCGATCTGACTACAAATAATCCAACCATTCAATATAACGGCTACAATGCTGAATTCACAAACGTATTACCAAAACTGGAAAATTTAACCATCACAATTAACGGCGGTTGGAAAGGTCCCTATCTCAATGTTACAAACAAAAAACTCTATGACGGCTTCGGTAATGATTTTCATGTCGCCGATCCAGTGTCCGTAAACGGAGACAACCTAAATTGGAGATGGGATAATAATGATGACGAGACAGAGGAAAATTCAGATATGATGGACATGGTTTACTTAAACAATGACCTAAGAAATCCTCCAGAAACGATTCTAAAATTCGGAAGTTTCGGCGAAAATAATAAATTCAATGACACAACAACCGCATGGGAAAATACCAATGACATCAAAAAATTCCACTACTCCCAAGTCTTTTCAACATTACACGTCAATATCCTCTTACGCGACTCCTCCACCAATCCCACAACCTGGCAACCAGCAAAATATTTAGAAAAAGAAGTGAAAGCGTATGATGCGGCAACTAACTATAAAACCGGTGATGTTGTTGAAGTAGAAATCAATTCAAAAAAATATCTGTTTCTTTGTACATCTCCTCCATCATCAGCGGAAGGGAGTTCTGAACCTAAATGGAGTTTTGCCGGAATAACAACGGACGAACAAGGTCGTGAATGGATTTGTATTTCACGCACGACTTATTTAAATCGGCTTCGTGTTACCGTCTTTTCGCCGTATGTTCAATATAAAAGCACAGATAATGCCCCGCCCAATTTAACCATCGTCCGAGCCGCAACCGCCTTTTATCCATTTATTGACGATGGTCTTATCATTTGGAAATGCAATTTAACCGCATTTCTTCCCACTGGTGATCCGCCTGTTTGGAATAATGTTGTTGACCCTGATGATCTGTTGCCCAAAGTTGAGATACGCGGAAATGGGCTGGGAACCGCAAAAGACGGCAAGAACGGCGACACAATGACCGAAATCACCTTTCAACACCTCACCCCCGGTATCCGAAAAATCTTTGCCTACGGTTTTGTCGAATACACGTTAGAAAGTGAAACATCGTCAAAATATTCCAACACCCGCCATTCCAATGTTCAAACAATAGAGTTGAAACCCGGTGAAAATTTTATTACAATCTATCTCAATGATTCCTATAACAATTAACCCGCCAATTAACCCAATCTCACATAATCATCCCCCCAACAATAAATCAAAAATATCCCCAAAATGACAACAACTCGCGATCATATTTTGCAAATCTTACAAAAAAATAAAAAACACTTTGTAAATAAATATAAACTAACCAAATTGGGATTGTTCGGTTCATTCGCCCGTAATGAAGCAACCGAAGAAAGTGATATCGATATCTGTTTTGAAACACTAAGCCCCGAACCCTTTTTGATCGTTCATTTCAAAACCGAACTGGAAAAAATTTTCCATCGCCCCATCGATCTCCTCCAACCACATCCCAATCTACGCCCGTCATTTCTCAAACATCTTGAACATGAGGTAATCTATGTGTAATAAAATAGATTGGGAAATGATTGTCGATATGTTACAACAAATCGATGAAACATTGAAACGTATCAAACAAGCGTTTACACCTGTAGTAAATGCCGATTTTTTGGTCGCTTCAACAGAAGGTTTGGAAAAACTCGACGCAATCAGTATGAAATTACTGGCAATCGGAGAAATACTCAAAAAGATAGATAAAAAAACGAATAAATTATTATTTTCCAAATATCCTGAAATTGATTGGACAGGATTCATTGGATTACGCGATGTTATCGCTCACGGATATTACAATCTTGACCCAGTACGAATATTTGAAATATGCTCCAAAGAAACAGAACCATTAGAAATAATTATCAAAAAAATAATAAATGACCTAAAACAAAAAGATAAGTAGTTGTTTAACAGTTTAATTTTAATCGCATCGTGATTACGAATCGTCATGCAAAAACGAAATTTCAAAACCGACAATTTAATATTGTTAAAGTAAAATTATGATTGGTTTCCCGACTTCTGGAAAATATAGTCGGGTTGCTGTTTTTCTACATGACGGCAACCAATGGTACGCTTATGCTTTTGCCTATCAAAAATCGCTTTGGCATACATTGGGACAAACCACTCTTCCCGGGAAAAATCCCCGACAAATCCCCCCACAACTCCTCGAATTTGCCGAAACACATAAAACACGCCGTGTTCGACTGGTGTTGCCGCAAAATATTCAGAAACTCGAAAATGTCGATCTGCCCTACGACGCCAGCCCCGAAGAATTACAAACCATCGTCGCCCTGTCCTTCAGCCAAACCAGCGGTCAAGAATTTGGAACAATTCGCGTCGCCGCCGCCTTCGCCGATACCTTTCACATGGGCGGCACCAATGAAACAATTTACGCCGCCGCCTTCGAACTCACCCAACTCGAACAATACGAAAAATCATGCCAGTCCGTAGGTTTGCGTTTTGACGGCTGCGGCGTCCTCGAAATGGCAGCGTTGGCTGCCGGCGTCCGGTTACACGACGAATGCCGCTTTCTAATTCTAAAACATGATGCCGGTTTTTACGCCGTCGGCGCAACCGACCAGTTGCCCATGATGACCAGCGGCATCGCACTCGGAACACAACCGGAAGAACAAAAACGTGAAACAGAACGCCTGCAAGGCGCAGCACGCCGACTAAATGCACAAAAATCTATTCCGCTGCAAATATTGTATTCGTCGGGAATGAACGAAAAACGGATCGAAGAATTACAATCAATCATCGATCCCGAAACTCCCGTCTCCTTCACCGATCTCTCAGAAATCGCCGAAGAAATCGCTCGCGAAATCGCCACCACCTCCGAATCCAATATTCCCGCCGGAGGCGGATCCCTCGCCGGCTTGCCCGAAAAAGATAAATCACCCTACCGCGCCGGAACATGGATGTTTTTCTTCGCCATTATTTTCGCCATCCTCTTTTTCGCCGCAACTTATTGCAAATTACACTCCGAACTCAACACCATTAAAACAAAAACCGCCGCATGGGAAAAATTACGATCCGAAAGAAAAAAACTAAAAGATAAACTCGCCGCCATCGACTCCCAACGTAATAAAAATGAAAAAATTATCAAATTACTAAATCAGAAAAATCCGTTGCCCGCCTTCTTGGTTCCGCTCCTAATCGAACTAAATGAAAATATGCCAATCTACACAAGATTGACCGAAATTGAACAAATTGCCGATGAAGAATTACTGTTGACAGGTTACACCCTGTATCAAGACGGCTTTTTGCAACTAAGACCAAGACTTAACCAAAAAATGAGCGAATATCACTCCCTCGTTGAACAAAAAACATTGGAAAAAGTTCCCGATTCCAACGAACAAAAATTCGTGTTACGTGTTTATCCGTCCGGCTCCAAACCCTAAAACTTCCAATAGGTAACTTCATAATAACCGGTTACTTTTTATTTAACCACAGAGAACACAGAGAACACAGAGTTCACAGAGAGAAATTTTTTAAAAAAATTATGTCCTTAAAAAAATAAGGACTTGTAAATATTTGGGGGCTAAAAAAGTAGATTTTTAGATGTTGCCATTAAATAACGTTGCGATTCCAATTAAAAATTTTTTTTTCTGCGTTCTCTGTCTCCTCTGTGGTTAATAAAAATAAATTTGGGTTTTTTAGAAGTTCCCAATAAAACTTTCAACTTGTTTTTTATAAAATAATGTGGCGATTATTACGACGACAATTACGGCTTTGGCATAAAGATTTCGCCTCCGTTTGGGGACGACTCAGAACTTTTCATCGGACAGCATTGGGAATTTTAATCGCAATCGCTATCGTTTATGCCGCTCAAAAATACTGCTTAAAACCCATTGAAGCAACTATTGCCGACGCCAAATCAGAATATGAAAAAACCGAACCGCCTAATCCTTTGCCCACAATTGAAAACGATAACGATATTGCTCTCGCTCAGGAACAAATTATTAATCGGGAAAAAACCGCCGCAGAAAAAAAAACGGAAATGGAACGTGTCGCAAAATCACGCCCCAAAATTACGCCGCAAAATAAAGAATCCGTGCGTTCCGAATTGGAAGCGATGATTTCCAAAAACAAATTGACTCTCCTGTTCGGCGGCGTTTCCTCAAAAAACGCAATCCTGTTGCCGCCAAGAACAACCGCCGCCAAAACAACAACCACTAAAACAGCAACCGCCAAAACAACCGCTTCCTCCACAAAATCAAATGACAATACACAAAAAACAAAACAAGAATCCGCCCCATCAACAGAAGAACCACCGCTTAAATATGAAGAATATGATTATAAAATCGAAGGACATTTCATTGATATACTCAATTTTTTAAAACAAATGGAAACATTCGCCTATCCCGCAAAAATAACACAATTTTATCTGGGAGCACCAGAAACAGTTTCACAAACATTCAATGACCGCCGAGCAGAAACGTTGCAATTACAATTCCGTTTGATACTGTATTTTCACGACTAAAATGATTTTTCACGACTAAAATGATATTTTCGGAAAAAAATGTTATTGATCTTTCGCGGGTTGTTTCGACTCGTGATGCGCTTCGTATTCTTCCGCCTGCAATGGCTCGGCGTTTGGGAGTTCTGCCAATCATGATTGCCGATGAAAAATTGTACGTCGTGATGGAAGACGATGAAGATTACCTTATTTTATCGCAACTGGAAAATCTGGTCGGATTGCCGGTTGTTGTTCTTAAAGCCAAAACGCCGGAATCAGTTGCAATATTTATTCGTAAATATTACCCTGAACAGGTTAGCGAATTGGACGGAACACCGCTTGGTCTGCTTGAGGAAATTGTGTTTCGTGCGATGTTGTCTCGTTCCAGTGATATTCATTTTGATCCTGAACGTGATAATGGATTTGTTCGGTTGCGGATTGACGGAATGATGCGTGTTGATCAGAAGTTGCCGCTTGCCAGTATGAATGAATTGGTTTCTGCTGTGAAAGTTTCGTCCGGTCTCAATATTGCCGAACACCGTGTTCCTCAGGACGGACAACTAACTTTGTGGATCGGAAACGACGAAGTGTCTATGCGCGTGGCAACTGTTCCAACACTTTACGGCGAAAAAATGACGCTTCGGATTTTGGCAACCGAAAGCACGCTGGCGGAACTTGCCGAACTGGATATGCTCGGCATGAATGAACAACATTTAAATACATTACTTGATACGCTTGAAAGTGCGCACGGTGTTATTTTACTTTCCGGTCCCACCGGAAGCGGTAAAACCACAACTCTTTACGCCGCACTCCGCCATCTGAAAAGACCCGAAACGTTACATATATTAAGTATTGAAGATCCGGTTGAAATTCCGCTTGACGGAATCAATCAAATTCGTATTGATAGTGAACGGATTGATTTTAACCGTGCGCTTCGCAGTACATTACGGCATGATCCCGACGTGATTATGATCGGCGAAATCCGCGACGCCGAAACCGCTGATATTGCCATCAAAAGTTCGCTGACCGGACATCTCGTACTTTCAACATTGCACGCCAACGATTCTGTCGGTGTTATTGCACGGTTATTGAATCTCGGTGTTGCGCCGGAACTCGTCAATTCCGCATTGCGGCTCGTTATTGCGCAACGCCTGGTACGAAGCCCGTGTCCGCATTGTGTTCGTATGGAATCGCCAACAACGGTTGACCGTGAATTTTTCGGCTGGAATGACGAGGAAATGTTGGTTCCAAAAACAACCGGCTGCCCGCTCTGTAATCAAAGCGGATACGCCGGGCGGCTCGGTCTCTATGAAATGGTTTCCGTTGATCGCAAAATACGCGAAATGGTGCGAAATAAAGAAAGTGAAGATGCCTTGTCCCATTATCTGTTTAACGAATGCTCCCTGTTGACCTTGCGAGCCGACGGCGCAGAAAAAATACGGAAAGGACTGACAACACCAGAAGAAGTACGACGCGTCGTTTATTTAAATGATAGATAAATCACTAAATCACAAATAAATCAAGTAATTCCGTAAAAATATTTTCACCCACAAAATGAAGATATAAACTCTTGACAAAATTGAAAAATTTATTCAAAATCAAATTACAGTCAAACTAAAACAGTACAACATATTTTCAAATTAAACTTATTGACATGGTTATTCAATTAGAGCCTAAAACCGGTAAACGTAAAAAAAAGCGTTCCGGTAATATTTATGACGCCTTTGTCAAAAATATTTTCCGGCAAGTTCGGGTGTTTGCGGATTTTTTAGAAAATTATGCGGATCCGGAATTTGTTCGTAACATAAACTTATCCAAGATCACTTCTGCGCCGACACATTATTTCGGTTACAAAGGCAATGAACAGATTCTTGACTTGGTTTTTCATTGTCCGCTTAAAAATGGGACAAATACCAAAGCGGTTGTCGTGTTTGAACATGCCGGTGGTAATTTACGCAATAATTTGCCGATTCGTTTGATTGCTTATGCCGTTTCGATTTGGTTGTCGGAAATCAAAGAGCGTAAACCTTTGTCGGCGATTTATTTTATCGTTTTGCGAACCGGCAAAAAACCACGCCGCCGTCCTTATAAAAAGTTGGCGGATTTGTTGCCCAAAGACCAAAACGGTCAACCGATTGGTTGGGTGCCGGATATTCGGTATGACATTGTTGATTTGCCGGCGGAAGATATTGAAGATTTACGCGGCGGTGTGATATTGCGTGTAACTCTTGGTGTTTTGAAAAAAATGGGAGAAGGTTTGGAAGAAGAGTTCGACCAAGCCATATTACCGCTTGC
>JAISNF010000274.1 GCA_031276415.1 Planctomycetaceae bacterium | reverse complement strand
AAGAAGTTCGACTAACGTGAAGCCGAACGGTGAAGAGCGGAAACGTTGTAAGAGGTTTTGAGAATAGAGTTTAGAGCGTGAACAATCTCTACGGTTTGCTCTACTCTTCCTACTCCATCTGCCCCCCCCCCCTGGTTTACCCAGACTACCAGGTTTAACATTTGCTGGTATTTCACCAACAAATTCGCCAAAAACACAACCAAACATTTTACTAAATTGTCCTTTGTCAATCTCCTTTTTAAAAAGTATTTATCAAAATCCCTTGCGATAATGCCCGCCGCAAAACAATGACGGCAAGGAAAACAACATCTCACAAATGAATTAAGTTCAAAGTTTAACAAAAAAGCAATTTTCGTCAATCGGGGGGATATTTTCTTTTTTTTTCAAAGAAAACATAGAGAGAGGAAAACTTGTCCGCAGATTACGCAGATTTTCGCAGATAATTTTAAAAAATAAAAAACATCTGCGATAATCAGCGTAATCTGAGGATATTTTTATTTTTTTCTCTGTGGTTAATAAAAAAATAGTTATTAGAAATTTCCTAAAGTTGTGCAGTAGTTAAGGATTCGTTGACTTGGTGGAGACCACATTCTGTTTTCAATTGTCCCGCCCAACGCCCGGCACGTTCGTTTTCTCCCGGTAACGTCGGTCGCGTACACGGCGCACAACCAATACTTTTGTAACCACGATCATAAAGAATATTGTATGGGATAGATTCCGTTACGATTGTGTCCCAGACCATTTTGTTTGTCCAAAAAGCAAGCGGCGCAATCTTAATAAGACCAAATCGGACATCCCAACCAATTATAGGCGTTTTCGCACGCGTCGGTCCTTGATCACGCCGAAGACCGGAAATCCAAGCGTCATAATGCGGCGCAATTGATTCCAAAACTCTGATCTTCCGGTCGTAACAACAACGATCCGAATCAATCCCGTATAAAGGACCACCATGAAGTTTCTCATATTCCGCAACAGAAAGTTCCGCCGAACACCGCCTAATCTCAATACCATATTTCGTACTAATACGTTCCAAAAGTTCCAACGTTTCAGGAAATTGATAACCGGTGTCAAGATTAAATACCGGAATTTTCGTTTCAATCCGCGCAAGAATCGAAAGAATTACACAACCGCTACTGCCAAGCGCAGTTCCCATCGTCAACTTCGGCGCAAAAGTCGTAACAGCCCAACGAAGTATCGCCTCTGGATTGCTGCCTTCGAGTTTTTCATTCCAATGCTTAATCAATTCCGCCTGCTCCGGCGTTGCCTGTTTTGGTTGAAATGTTGTGTTCATAATTCGACCTCAGACGATAGAATAATCTGTTCAAATACTGTAATCCTCTTCAAAAACAACCGTTTTTTGCGGAACAACAAATACCGTGTCGGCAACTCCAAATTGATACAATAAATATTTTTCGTGCGACATTTCGACGAAAATTTCTTTATTATTCCGATCCGTCAGTTCGATTTTTGCAATGGAACCTGCTAACTGAACACGGCGTATCGTCGCAGGAAAACCGGCTCCGTCAGGATCGTTCGGTAACAGTTCAATTTCGTGCGGGCGTACAAAAAATTGCGTTTGCTTGCCTTCCAACGGCTGATCAAATACAACCTGACCGGAAACAACGCGCCCGTGAAACAAATTGACACTGCCCAAAAAATCCATAACAAACGCATTTTTCGGGTGATGAAAAACTTCCGTCGGTGTTCCGTCCTGCTCAATCCGACCTTTATTCATCACAATTACACGGTCAGCCAGTTCCAACGCTTCTTCCTGGTCATGTGTTACAAAAACGCTCGTCAGTTTAATTTCGTCATGCAAACGCCGCAACCAACGCCGGAGATTTTGCCGAACTCTGGCATCCAACGCTCCAAACGGTTCATCAAGTAACAAAAATTTCGGCTCAATCGCCAACGCCCGCGCCAACGCAACACGTTGACGCTGACCGCCGGAAAGTTGATCAGGATAACGATTTTCCAAACCATCCAATTGAATCAGATGAATCAACTCCAAAACCCGATTACGAATTTCCGTTCTGGAAAACCGATCTTTCCCGCGCCGAACACGAAGCCCAAAAGCAATGTTGTCAAAAACCTTCAAATGACGGAATAAAGCATAATGTTGAAACACAAATCCTACTTTCCGTTCCGCAATTCTGTTGCCGACAACACTTTTATTTTGAAACAAAATATCAGCGTTCTGATTCGGTTCAAACTCTTCAAGACCGGCAATAATTCGCAGCAAGGTCGTCTTACCGGAACCGGAAGGACCAAGCAACGCAACCAATTCGCCGTCAGGAATTTTTAAGTTCACATTATTCAATGCTGTAAACTTACCAAACCGTTTTGTTATATTTTTAACTTCTATACTCATTTTAGTAATTCGTAGCGAAAATTACGCCGAATTTTATTTATGTTACGTAAACTATGAATTATCAACCATTCTTTCGCGTTTAACTTTCCATTCGACAATTGTTTTGGCTATTAGTGTTACCAGAGCCAGAGCAGCGAGCAATGTTGCAATAGAAAACGCCGCCACAGATTCATAACCGGCGTGAAGTGTTTCAATATAAAGCGGCATCGTGTTTGTCTCCCCGCGAATGTGTCCCGAAACAACACTAACCGCTCCAAATTCGCCCATCGCACGAGCATTGCAAAGGATAATACCATAAAGCAATCCCCATTTAATATTCGGTAACGTAATTTTCCAAAAAACATCCCAACCATTCGCTCCAAGTGATACCGCCGCTTCCTCTTCCAAAATTCCCTGCTCCTGCATCAACGGAATCAATTCCCGTGCAACAAACGGAAACGTAACAAAAATGGTCGCCAGCACAATTCCCGGAACAGCAAAAATAATCTTAATGTCATGATCAATCAGCCAACCGCCAAATGTTGTCTGTCTGCCGAAAGCAAGAACAAAAATTAAACCGGCAATAACAGGCGATACCGCAAAAGGTAAATCAATTAATGTTATTAAAATATTTTTGCCGCGAAATTCAAACTTGGCAATACACCACGCCGCCACAACTCCAAAAACAACATTAATAGGAACAGCAATTGCCGCCGTAACAAGCGTTAGCCGAATCGATGACCACGCATAAGGATCACGGAAACTGGCACAATAACCCTCAACCCCTTTTCGAAACGCTTCTACAAAAATCGCCGCCAACGGCAATACAAGGAATAACGTCAGGAATAATAATGTAATGATAATAAATATCACCGGAATAATTCGGTCTTTCCAATTTATTGAAATATTTTTCATAATAGGTGTGATATGGGATTCGTGATTTTTGTTGTGTGGTTTGTGTTACGAGCAAATACAATTTTCAATTACTAAACCGTCTTGCATACCATTGAGACAAATTTATAAAAAACATGAGAACAAACGAAGCAATAAGCATCACCATCGCAATAGCAGTGGCTCCGGCATAATCGTACTGTTCCAATTTCATGACAATTAATAACGGAGTGATTTCCGTTTTCATCGGTAAATTGCCGGAAATAAAAACAACCGAACCGTATTCGCCGAGTGCTCTTGCAAACGCCAATGTAAATCCGGTCATCAATGCCGGAAGTACCGACGGCACAATAACGTACCAAAAAGTCTGGAATTTCGTTGCGCCAAGCGATGCGGCGGCTTCTTCAACTTCTTTGTCAAGGTCTTCCAAAGTCGGTTGCAATGTTCGTACAACAAAAGGAAGACCAATAAAAATTAAGGCAACCAATACGCCAAGTTGCGTGTAAGCGATTTTAATTCCAAACGGAACCAACAGACTGCCTACCCAACCGTTTTTCGCACAAATTGCCGTCAACGCAATTCCCGAAACAGCCGTCGGCATTGCAAACGGCATGTCCACAATCGCATCAATAATCCGTTTGCCGGGAAATTTGTAACGAATCAATGTCCATGCAACAATAAATCCAAAGATGCCGTTAATTGTTGCAGCAAGCAATGATGCGCCGAATGTCAGTTTGTAGGACGCAATAACTTGTTTCGATCCAATCGCTTTAAGGAAATCCGCAAAACTCATTGATGCTGTATTCAACACAATCAACGAAAGCGGCAACAACACGATCAGACTAAGATATGCTAACGTAATACCGAATGTCAGACCAAATCCGGGTAAAACACTGTGTTTTTTCATTACAGTAATCTTTTTTGTTTGACGTTGGTGTTACAGTATCAATAGCACTGAAAATTAAAATTAAAATTAAAAAAATTAAAAGTTCGGTAATATGATAAAAATCGTTTTACCGAACTTTTATTGACAGCAAATAATCGTTTCCTATTTTGTTGAAAATTGGTCGTAAACACCGCCGTCCTCGAAATGTTCTCTCTGGGCTTTTTGCCAGCCGCCGAACACTTCGTCAATCGTAAACAAATCCACTTCGATAAAATTCTTTGAATATTTTTTCAAAATTTCCTTGTCACGCGGTCGATAAAAATGTTTCGCAACAATTTCCTGACCTTCTTTACTGTACAGATATTTTAGATACGCTTCGGCAATTTTACGTGTTCCGCGTTTGTCCACCACTTTGTCCACAATAGTTACCGGCGGCTCAGCCAAAATGCTAATCGGCGGAACAACAATGTCAAATTTGTTGTCTCCGTATTCTTTGATCGCAAGAACCGCTTCATTTTCCCAACCAAGAAGGACATCGCCGATTTCACGTTGAACAAAAGCCTGCGTCGAACCGCGTGCGCCCGAATCAAGCGATTCAACATGTTTATAAACTTCAGTCGTGTATTCCAACGCCTTTTTCTGTGCCGCTTCAACTTCTTTGGCGAATTTAGGATCGTGAAGTTTTTTCAGATCGCCCAATTCTTTTTTCAAAATGTAACCCCAACCGGCAAGATAACTCCAACGCGCCACTCCCGACGTCTTCGGATTCGCCGCAACCAAACCAACGCCCGGCTTAATCAAATCGTCCCACGTCTTAATATTTTTGGGATTTCCTTTTCGTACCAAAAATACAACCGTCGAAGTGTACGGCGTACTGTTGTCCGGCAACCGTTTTTGCCAGTCCGGCGGTAACAGTTTTGCCTTTTCCGCAATACTGTCAATATCATACGCCAACGCCAATGTAACAACATCAGCATCAACACCGTCAATCACCGCCCGTGCCTGTTTACTGCTGCCGCCATGCGTCGGTGTTACACTGACGGTGTCGCCTGTTAAGGCTTTGTAGTGTTTTTTGAACGCTTCATTGAACTCTTTGTAAAGTTCCCGCGTCGGGTCATAAGACACGTTGGTCAGTTTGTAATCAGCAGCGTAAAGCGTTGCGGAAAAAAACGCAAGCAATACGGCTAAAAACAATGTGGTAAAATCTTTTTTCATGATTTTCTCCTTTGAAATTCATAAATTTAGGTAAAAATGTTTCGAGGTAAAATCCTCACATTAAATTTGATAAGTTGCAAAATACATGCCAATCTGATTTTTTTCTAAATTATCAATAACAAAAGTGATTCTCATTATCGAAAAATATCGCAAAAAATATTGACGGTAATGAAATTTTTCATTGTCTGTTTTTACATAACTTCTTGATATTTTTGGGTTTATATTTTTCAATGGCTTTCAATTTCTTTTGATTTTTTCATATTAAAAAATATTATGATTAGTTTATGATCAGTTTCAAATAAAAATGAAAATCTTGTTTATTGCCCATCATATTTAACGGCACTGTGAAATATCACGGCGCATGTCCGATATCAACCAGCATATTTGATAGTCCGACTCGCTCGATTGTTGCCCCGAAACGCTCTTTATCAAGACCATGTGCAGCATACCAATCGATGATAACTCTAATCAGAGCAAGAAGTTCTGTTTTAGATTGCAGAGTAAACGGCAAACGGTCGCCCCATCGCGGCGTTTTTCCAGCCATTCCGCCAACAAAAACGGCAAAATTTTTACCAACACCCAAAACGCCAAGATCATTTTCTTGCGGTTTGGCACAAGAATTTCTGCATCCGGTAACGGCAATTTTGAATTTATGCGGTAAATTTTTACGTTTTCCGAATTTTTTGGAAATATCTTTAGCCAATCCTTGCGTGTCAATTCCGCCAAACTTGCAGTAAGTTCCCGGACAGGCGACAATAGAACGAACACATTTTCCGCTTCGGGCTGGTTCTATGGGCAATTTCTCAATGGCTTTTCGCATTGACGGTAATTTCTCGTAAGGAATATGCGGAATTTCAAAACCTTGCCGTGTTGTCAGATGGACGGTTCCATTTCCGTAACGTTTGGCAATAGTTGCGGCGGCACGAAGTTTTTCCGGCGTCATTAGCCCGCCGATAACGAGAAAACGGGCGGTGAAATGTGTTTTACCTTTTTCGGCGAAAATTGCGGATTCTTTTAATTTTGCGATTTCCGCATCGGTAATTTCAGGTTGGTTGGATTTTATCGGCATTGGAGTAAGTTGAGGGTTTTCGTGAATGTTTTTAATTGGTTTTTAATATGGTTTGAAGTTTTACAATTTTTCGCAACGGTAAAACGATTATCGTTGCCGTTCAAAATTTAAAATTATAGAGCAATTTTCATGCCAATAAAAAAACAAATGCCTCGTTGCAAGGTATCGTAAAATTTTGTGTGTAAATGATTAAAAAAATGAACAAGAAAAAATGAACAATGAACAATGTACAACAGAATGGAGTGTATATCAACCAAGGTAACTTTTAATAACCGGCTTTTTATTTAAGTACAGGCTATTTTTAAAAAATCATCTGCGTCTATCTGCGTAATCTGCGGACAATTTTAAAAACAATCTGCGGACGTATTTTCTTTGTATTTTCTGCGGTTAATAAAAATAAATTTGTGGGGCGTGATTACAAGGATTTTGAATATCGACTTGATTTTTTTTTTTGTTTTGACGATACCGATTATAGAGATTTCATCGATTATTACTATTTTAGTCATATTGCGTTACCGGTACAAAAGACAATGAGCAAACTCAGTGATATTCAAGAGTTAAAACGTCAAAATCAGTTTCTCGAAGAACAATTGACGCAGGCTCAACGATTGACGGCTCTTGGCGAGTTGACGGGAACAACAGCACACGAATTTAATAATATTTTGATGACCATCATCAATTATGCCCAATTTGGACTTCGGCATAAAGATGAGCCAGCCCGAACAAAATCATTTGACAAAATTCTGCTTGCCGCCAAACGAGCCGCCAAAATTGCCAACACTATTCTTGCCACAGCAAGGAATCGCAAAAAACATTTTGAACCGACCAATTTAGCAACTTTGATTGAAGATGTTTTGTTATTGCTTGAACGGGAAATGAACAAATACCGGATTGCCGTTGAAAAATCGTTTCAGAAAGATGTTCCAGAGATTATGGCGGACGGCAATCAGATTCAGCAGGTGTTGCTCAACCTGCTCATCAACGCTCGTCAGGCAATGCCCAATGGCGGAAGAGTTGTTCTTAAAATAAGTTATGACGAAGAGAATGAGATGCTGGATTTTGTTGTTCGGGATTATGGTTGTGGAATTGCATCGGACAAATTGCCGCACATTTTTGATCGGTTTTACACAACAAAATCCGGTCCCGACGAAAGCGGAAAAGGCGGTAATGGTCTTGGTCTTGCGAGTTGTAAGTCGATTATTGAGCAACATAAAGGGCTTATTCGGGTTGAAAGTACGGAAGGCAAAGGAACTGCTTTTATTGTTAAACTCCCAACAATTATCCGCTCAAAACTTCTGGAAGAATTGGAAAAAAACAAATCGTCTTAGTTGATAGTTGATAGTTGATAGTGGAGAGTGGAGAGTGGAGAGTTTCGCAATGCGGAATTAATTGTCTGAACTTTGATTTTTATGATTGATGTATGAAAAATCACATAAATCATAATTCAGACAACAATTTATCGTTTATTGATGAGCGAAATGATTTCTGCGCGGCTGGACGGATCTTTGAGGAACCTGCCGCGCAATGCTGACGTAATACATGTTGAACCGGGTTTTTTCACTCCGCGAATTGTCATACAGGTGTGTTCGGCTTCAACCACCACCGCAACCGCTTTGGCTTTGAGTTGACCGTAAAGAAGTTCCGCAATATCTTCCGTCATACGCTCCTGAACTTGCGGACGATGCGAAATAACCTCCACAACACGAGCAAGTTTGCTAAGACCAATCACCCGCCCATCAGGAATGTAACCAATATGAACATGCCCCATAAACGGCATAAGATGATGTTCACAAATACTGTTGAAACTAATGTCCCGAACCAAAACAATCTCGTTATAATTTTCCTTGAAAAATTTTTGGAGATGAATACTTGGGTCTTCATATAAACCGCTAAAAAATTCCACGTACATCTGCGCAACCCGCTTGGGAGTCTCCAATAAACCCTCCCGATCAGGATTTTCGCCAATAGCAATAAGAATCTCCCGAACCGCTTTGGCAATTCGTTCCGTATCAATCATAATCTATTCTCCGTAAAAATTTCTCTGTAAAAAATTATTTGTTTGTGGGAACTTATAAAAAATTTGTAACCGCCAATCTCATACCTAAAAAAATTACGAATATTTTTCAGATAAATGTTTCAGGTAAAAGATTTTCGTTTTTTTTTGTAATTTTAATTTTCCGGTTTCATCCAATCAGGAACACGTTGGATATTACCGGAACGGTCAACAAAAGCAAGTGTAATATGTCCTGTGGCAAGAATTTCGGAATGACGTATTATTTGATGTTCATATTCGAGTTTAACACGTGTTATTCGTTTAAGTGTTGTGCGAATTGTTAGTAGATCATCGTATTTTGCCGGTTTGTGATAAGAACATTCCGCCTTGACAACAACACCCAAAAGACCGGACTCCTCAACTTCGCGATAAGTGTAACCACAACTCCGAAGCATTTCAGTACGTCCGATTTCAAAATACGTAAAATAGTTTCCGTGATAGAGAAAACCCATTTGATCAACTTCTTTATATCGAACCCGAACCTGAAAATCGTGTGATAACGGAATAGGTGACGGAATAGACGAAGAATTGTGATTCATAAAATATCAAAATATAAAAACAAATATTAAAAACATTTTCATTGACATATTCAACATCTTTAATATACCATCTCCAACAGCCAAAATCAATCAAGGTAACCGGTTTTTTATTTAACCACAGAGGACACAGAGTTCACAGAGAAGAAAAATTTGTATTTATTCAATAGTGTTTCGGTATGGGAATGCTCTGTAAGAAGATCATTTCAATTTTCATGAATAAACTAAAGTAACATTTCACAAGATAAGTAAAAAGCAAAACAAAAAAATATGATAGAATTCCAACTTCTTATTATCACTCCCTATCCTCCCCAAACTCAGTATGTTTAACATGAGTCCGCCCAGTATCTACAGGAAGGCTACATTGACAATAAGGACATTTTGTTTCTTTTGAAATTCTTTCCCATTTGCATAGAGGCATATCTGGAATACCTTCAAAATACCATAGTTGATAAGGAGGATATCGTCCGTGTAAATTATGTATGCTTTTGGGGATTCCTTTAAATGTAATTTCAGACATTAGTCCTATATGAGTTGTAATATCCCATTCTCCAGCAGTTACCAACCCACATGGTACCGTAAATTGCTTTTTCGGTTGTGAGTCACAAAACTTTTTTAGATATCTCGTAGGATTATGAATTTCGTAACTTCCATCTCGTTTGAGAATCATAAGTGATGGTTGTATTTTTGTAAATAAAGGTCTTGGCGAAATCAATTCCCATGTACCAATTAAGTCCTCTTCCACAAAAATTTTTCCATGTGGAGAATCTGTGTAAAAACTTGCCCTATTTAAATTCTTGATCATCAGTAGAAATAGAATTAACCCAAAACTAATAAATAAAATACATCCTATTTTCGTTCTAGATATTCGAATTTTTTTATGTTTTACATCGTTTTCCATTAGAATAATCCTTATATTATTTACAATGCGAAACACGATATTTGCAAAAGTCTGACTATAAAACTTGTTCTTCACTGTTTTCCGGTGTTTCGGGAATTTCAATAGTTACGGGAATTGGCACTACGAGAGA
>JAISNF010000257.1 GCA_031276415.1 Planctomycetaceae bacterium | reverse complement strand
AAAATGTTACGCATGAAATTCCTGTTGCGGTGCTAGACCGGAAACGAATTGACGAAGTTCAAAATCAATTATCATTGCTAATTATCAGTTAGCCATCGTCCGTCAGCCAATAATTCATGCTAACTTCTAATAACCGGCTTTTTATTGTAACCACAGATAATCGCAGATGATTTTAAAAAGCGTCCGCAGATTACGCAGATTGTCGCAGATGATTTTAAAAAGCGTCCGCAGATTACGCAGATTGTCGCAGATGATTTTAAAAAGTGTCCGCAGATTACGCAGATAATCGCAGATGATTTTAAAAATTATCTGCGCTCATCTGCGTCTATCTGCGCAATCTGCGGACAAATTTAAAAATTATCTGCGGACGTAATTTCTGTGTTCAGTGTTCTTTGCGGTTAATAATTTAGGAAAAATGGGAAACTTTCCAACAATATTTTTGAAACAATGGGGGGCTTTTTTTTAGCGGAATTTACGGTATCTTTATTAGATATGTAGTATAAGTTGTTGCTGGAACCTTGTGTTCCCGCTTTTGATGTTTAACTTTCCAAAGAAAGGATATTTCAGTGTCAACTTCCTTAGTTGCCAAATTAGATGCCGTTTTCAAACCCCAATCCGTTGCCGTTGTTGGTGCCTCCACAAAAACCGGTACCGTCGGAAACGATTTACTCCTCAATCTCGTTCGTGATAAATTCATCGGCAAAATTTATCCGGTTAATCCCAAAGCGGATGAGATTCACGGTGTTAAAGTTTACAAAACGCTTGGCGATATTCCCGATGAAGTCGATCTTGCCGTTTTGATTGTTCCCGCTAAAGTCATTCCCGGTCTTGTTCAAGAAAGCAAAGCCAAAGGCGTGAAAGGTCTTGTGATCATTTCCGCCGGTTTCAAAGAATCCGGTCACGAAGGCGCAGAACGAGAAAAAGAACTCACCAAATTAGTCCGCGAAGCCGGAATCCCCTTGATAGGACCCAACTGTTTGGGAATTATCAACCCGCAAATCAATCTGAACGCTACCTTCGCCGCCAAAAATGCAATGAAAGGCAGTCTCGGATTCATCTCCCAAAGCGGTGCCCTTTGCACTTCCGTGCTGGATTACGCCGAAGCACGCCAAATTGGATTCAGTAAATTTGTCAGTTTCGGCAATAAAGCCGATGTCAAAGAAACCGATTTGCTCGAATATTTGGCAAACGATCCCGAAACAAAAGTAATTGCGTTGTATCTCGAAGATATTGGCGATGCCAAACGTTTTGTCGAAGTTGCGTCGAAAACATTTTGGGAAAAAGGCAAACCGATTCTTTGTCTTAAATCCGGTCGTTCCGCAGAAGGCGCAAAAGCAGTTAGTTCGCACACCGGATCGCTTGCCGGTTCTGACGCTGTTTACGAAGCAATGTTAAAACAAGCCGGAGTTCAACGCGTCAACTCCATCGCCGAACTCTTTGATCTGGCGGCTCTTTACACGACTCAACCATTACCGAAAGGCAATCGGTTGGCGATTATTACGAATGCCGGCGGTCCCGGAATTATTGCAACCGATACGGCGATTGCTGCCGGTCTTAAACTTGCGAAACTGGAAGATTCGACCAAAGAAAAACTCAAACCGCCGGTATTGCCGGAGGCTGCTGCACTGAATAATCCGGTTGATGTGATTGGCGATGCTCATAGTGATCGTTATCAAGCCGCTGTCGAAGTGGTTATGAGCGATCCGAATGTTGATATGGGAGTTATTCTGCTTACTCCGCAATCCATGACTGATTGCGATAATTGCGGTAAAATTTTACCTGTTGCCATCAAAAAAATCGGTAAACCTGTTGTTGCTGCATTTATGGGTGTTAAACAGGTTGAGGAAGGCGTCAACAATTTAGTACAAAACGGCGTTCCCAATTATGCTTTTCCAGAAGACGCCGTAAAATCGCTGGCAGCCGCAACTCGGTTGGTTGAAACAAAATCAATCGCCAAACGGGAATATGTTGAATACAAAGACGTTGATATTGCCAAAGCCAATAAAATTATTGCGGATTATCTTGGCAGTCAGACGGAAAAATATTTGACGCAAGCCGATTGCCGACCTTTGTTTGAGTGTTATAAACTGCCGTTGCTCAAGAGCGGAATTGCCAAATCAGCGGATGAAGCGGCGAAAATCGTTTCTGGAATTGGCAAAAAGGTCGTGATGAAAGTGATGTCGGCGGAGGTGGTTCATAAATTTGATGCCGGCGGTGTTCTTCTCAATATTGAGGGAACGGATGGAGCCCAAAGCGGTTATGATAAAATTTACGCCAATATTGCCAAAAATGTTCCGGGTGCGAAAATTGACGGAATTTTAATTGAGGAGATGGCGGAAAAGGGAGTTGAGGTGATTGTTGGTTGTAATCGTGATGGGCTTGGTCCGTTGATGATGTTTGGTCTTGGTGGGACGTTGGTTGAGTTGTTGAAGGATGTTTCGTTCCGTTTGGCGCCGATGTGGAAGGTAACGGCGGAGCAGATGGTTCGGGAAATCAAGGCGTTCAAGGTGCTTGACGGTTATCGTGGAACTCCGAAGTGTGATATTGATGCGGTTGTTGATACGATTTTGCGCATGTCGGCACTTGCGGTGAATCATCCTGAGGTTGCGGAGTTTGACGTCAACCCATTGATTGTCCATGCCGCCGGCAAAGGCGCATCGGTTGCCGACAGCCGTGTAATGTTACGCAAACCACGTTAATTGAAGCGGTGAAAAACCAAAAAGGTGTGATGTTTTAGTTGACAATGAGTTGACAAAACAAGTGGACAGTGCCGAGTGGAAAGTGCCGAGTGAATAGTGCCGCAAACGGAATTATTACCGCTGCAATTATAACCCGCACAAAATACCACCTCGCAAACCACTAACTAAAACATCACTCACATTTTTAATCTCCGTAAAATAAAATATCGTTATTAGCAGAATTATCACTATAAAATCAATAAAAATATTATTGAAATGAAATGTCGATTTTGTCAGAAAGAATTAACGTATGTTTTTGCGGATCTCGGAACTGCTCCTCCGACAAATTCTTTTTTGAAACTAAAACAACTCGAAGAGGGAGAAATTTATTATCCCTTGAAGGTTTTTGTTTGTGATAATTGTTTTCTTGTACAGATTGAAGAATTTAAATGTTCAACAGAAATATTTTCGGACGAATATGTTTATTTCAGTAGTATATCAAAGTCGTGGCTTGAGCATTCGGAACGATATGTAGAAGCAATCGTCTCTCGTCTTGAACTTAATTCAAATTCGTTGGTTGTTGAGATTGCATCGAATGATGGATATTTGTTGCAATATGTTAAAGAAAAAGGTATCCCGTGTTTTGGAATTGAACCGACTGCATGTACGGCTGATGTTGCTATTGCAAAGGGGATTTCTGTGATAGATCGGTTTTTCGGAACGGAATTAGCGTTAGATTTACAAAATAAGGGACAGCAGGCTGATTTATTATTGGGCAATAATGTGTTAGCGCATGTTCCGAATATTAATGATTTCGTTGCGGGATTAAAAATTGCTCTCAAACCAAGCGGTACAATCACAATGGAATTTCCGCATTTAATGTGGCTTGTCGAGGGAAAACAATTCGATACGATTTATCATGAACATTTTTCGTATTTGAGTTTTGGTACTGTTTGCCGGATATTTGAAACGCATAAACTAAAAATTTACGATGTAGAAGAGTTGATAACACACGGAGGATCGTTACGGATTTACGCAAAACATACGGAAAACGAAATGATACCTGTTTCAGAAAATGTGTTGAAATTACTTTTAGAAGAAGGGCGGCGAGGTATGACAACGCTTGATTATTATAAAGATTTTTCGTTATCGATGGAAAAGATCAAGATTAATTTTCTGCGTTTTCTTTTGGAATGCAAGGTGAAAGGGGAATGTGTTGCCGCGTATGGTGCTGCTGCTAAGGGCAACACGCTTTTGAATTTCTGTGGTGTTAAAGCGGATTTGATAGATTTTGTTTCAGACAGAGCAGAATCAAAACAAGGCAAGTATTTACCGGGTAGCCGAATTCCGGTTTATCCCGAAACAGAAATTCAAAAACGTAAACCAAATTACATTATTATTTTTTCATGGAATATACGCGATGAAATTGTAAGGCAATTGGATTACGTGAAAGACTGGAACGGAAAATTTGTTACTGTTATACCGGAATTAAAAATCATATAATTTATCTTGCTTTTACGTTTTAGATAATTATTGACATGATATTTTGTCATTTACAATGAAGAATGTCGGATCAAATTTTTAAAAATTAGGCAATTTATTGCAACAAATTTATTGTCTTTTTTGTAATAATGAGGATGATAATATGAATGAAAACAATGAAACGATAAATCAATTTAACGTTATGCCGAATTTGATAAAATTGGATCAACGAATACGTAACGAAATTGCGGCGATTAAAAATGTAATTATCAAAACGATACCGGTTGAGCGTATCTATTTGTTTGGATCTTATGCGTATGGAATTTCGC
>JAISNF010000231.1 GCA_031276415.1 Planctomycetaceae bacterium | reverse complement strand
CTTAACCCCGCAGGGGTGTGATGTGCATAACTGTTGGTGTAGCGAAGCGGAACCTACTGATCGGCAACACCATACCAAATTTTTCAAAGCCCCACACGGGGCGAGATTATTAACCGTAACCCCCATAATCTCGCCCCATGCGGGGCTTTGTTTGGTTTTATCCGGTTTATCCGTAGGTTGCGCTTCGCTACACCTACGGTTATGCATAATCACACCCCTGCGGGGTTAAGATTGAAAATCATCAACTGTACTAGAGACGCAATACATTGCGCCTTTACGATTTAAACCTATTACCGTGAAGGATTACAATTTTAGAATGATGAAAAAAATATTATTACTGATTTTTGTTTTGTTGTTATTGTTTCTTTCTTCTGATATTCGCACGGAGGCGGCGGAGGAACCGCCGGCGTTGTCCAATCCGCTTAGTAAACGGCGTGAGGTGGATGTTCGCGAAGACACGGTTCCGGGTTATGTCGAAATGTCCAACGGCGAAGTTTTCCCGGGTTTGCTGTATATTACGCGGGACAAACGGCTTGAAATTTTTGATATTGAATTGAAACGGCAACGAACAATTCCAATTACAAAAATTGCAAAAATCGAATGTAATGTCGAAAAAGAATGGATGGAAGAATTCTGGCGTTTTAAGGAACTTGCCAGCGATGAGAAATTGTACACCGGTGAATTTTATCCTTGCCGAAAGTTTACTTACACATTGACACTTGATGACGGACGTGAAATTGAGGCTCCGATGTCGGGCGTGATTTTTGTCCAAAAATTGGAACAAGATGAAACGTCCTCCGTCGGACATATTCCCGAACGCGATGCTACGCGGCTTTACTTTCACAAACGTCAAGCGGAAAAAACAGATGTCGGTAAAAAACTTGCCGATATTCATTACACAAAATTGGTCAAAATCGGCGAAGATGCATTAAAAGAAGGTCTTAAAAAAGCGGCGGCGTTTGATGCGAGAAAAGATAAAAAAACAGCCAAAACCCCGCCCGCAAAAATTAAACAACGTGACCCAAATCAAAAACGTGCTAAAATTTAACACGGATTAAAATTGTAACAATTCACACTTTCAATTCACACGTCCAATTCACACATTTGGTGATTATTGAAAACAGACAATTACTTTGCTTTTAATTTATCGATTTTGATTTGCCGCAACGACTCGACATTGCCGCCGCAACATGATACAATCACAAAACAATTTGAAACTGAAAAAATTTTAACCGATTTGAAACGTTTGAAAAATTAAAAGAATGAACCGGTTCAAAGGAATAATTTTTTCAGTGATTTTAACCAATTTTTCCAACCCAAAAGGAGTTTTGACATGACACGACCTGTTACACTTACTACAGGACAATGGGCTGATTTGAATCTTGCGGAACTGGCGCCGAAGGCAAAAAGTTTCGGTTATGAAGGGCTTGAACTTGCGACATGGGGAGAACTTTTCGAAGTCCGGCGGGCTGTTACGGAAAGTGATTATTGCGCCAAACGGCGTGAAATTCTCGACCAAAACGGACTCGGTTGTTGGGCACTTCAAGCCCATCTGGTCGGGCAATGTGTTCTCGACAAAATTGATGAACGGCATAAAGGTTTTTGTCCCGATTATGTTTGGGGCAACGGCAAACCGGAGGAAGTGAATAAACGTGCCGCCGATGAAATGAAAGACCTTGCACGTGCCGCACAAAAAATGGGGGTTGATGTTGTTACGGGATTTACCGGTTCCAGTATCTGGTCATATTTGTACTCATTTCCTCCTGTGTCGCAGGAAACCATCGACGGCGGTTACAAATTATTAGCGGAACGCTGGAATCCGATTCTTGATGTTTACGGAGAATGCGGTGTTAAATTCGCATTGGAAGTGCATCCGACAGAAATTGCGTTTGATCTTTACAGTGCCGAAACAGCCTTAGATGCCTTGAACGGACGTGAAGAATTTGGTTTCAATTTTGATCCGTCGCATCTTCTTTGGCAAGGTGTTGATCCCGTCGAATTCATTTATCGTTTCAAAGACCGGATTTATCATGTTCACATGAAAGACGCCATTGTTACGTTAAATGGCAAAACCGGTATCTTGTCTTCACATCTAAACTTCGGTGATTATCGCCGCGGTTGGGATTTCCGTTCACTGGGGCATGGCGGCGTGAATTTCGAAGAGATTATTCGTGCGCTAAATAATATCGGTTACACCGGTCCGTTGTCTGTTGAATGGGAAGATATGGGAATGGAACGGGAATTTGGCGCCACCGAAGCCTGTGCATTTGTGAAGAAAATTAACTTCTCGCCAAGTAATATCGCCTTCGACGGGGCTTTCGACAAGGAAAACCGTTGAAGAATAAATCGTCGAATAGTGAAAAATAAATAGCGACGGTAAATAGTAACTGTCTATTTTATTAACCACAAAATCGCCGGAAATAAAGAAACAAGTCCGCAGATTACGTTGATAAACACTGATTATTTGTGTTTATCAGCGTAATCAACGGACAATTTATTGTTTTTATGTTACGGCGTAATCTTTTTGAAAAAGACAATTATTTATTTTAAAAAATCCTTTGATCCTTTTAATGATTTAATGAAGGGAAAAACTTTATGAAAAAAACAAATCGGCGTCAGTTTTTGAAAAAAACGACGCAAGTTTCAGCCGGAATTTTGGCGGCTTATACATTTACCGCTACAACATATTCATCTTCCGCACAAGGTTTGAAAAATGACCGTCCGCGAATTGGAATTATCGGTCTCGGCGGTCAAGGACAATTCGATGCCAATCTTGCAACAGAATATGGTGATATTGTTGCAATATGTGATGTGAATACGCTCAAATTCAACGATCTTAAAAAACGTCTCGGTAATAAAATTCGTGAAGATGTTGCAACGTATCAGGATTACCGGAAACTATTGGATCGTAACGATATTGATGTTGTCATTCAGGCGGCAACCGATCATTGGCACACCAAAATCAATATTGACGCTCTTCGCTCCGGTCGTGATGTTTATGGCGAAAAACCGTTCTCGTTGACCATTGAAGAGGGAAAGTTGTTGCGAAAAGTGGTTCAAGAATCCGGTCGTGTTTTTCAACTTGGAACGCAACAACGCAGCGCAAAACAAGTGATGGACGGAGGTCCGCATCCGCGACCATTTCAGGAAGCGGTTGAACTTGTTCGCAACGGCAGAGTCGGTAAATTGAAACAAGTTTGGGTGGCGATTCCTTATTTGAGTATGAAGGGCGGACCTTTTGAGGAGCAAGCGATTCCTGATTGCCTCAACTGGGATATGTTTCAAGGTCAATCTCCGATGCGTCCTTACACGGCGCGGCGTTATCATCCGTTTCGCGGTTGGTTTGATTATTGTGGCAGTATGGCTGCTGATTGGGGAAATCATCATTTTGATATTGCTCAATGGGGCATGGACACAGAATTGACCGGTCCGACAACGATTGAAGGTCGCGGCTTTTTCCCGAATGAAGGCAAGGCGAATTGTTTTGATGTTCCTGACCGGTTTTTTGCACGTTTAAATTATGCGAACGGAATTGAGGTGTTCTTTTTCACATCACTTTCCGCACGATATAATTATGGTTGGCCTACCGAGCCGCATGTTCCGATGTCCAAAGAACAATTGGATTGGATGTTTGGCAAAGATGTTTCCGATGAAGTGCGAACTTGTGATCGAAACGGCGTCATGTTTATCGGCGATAAGGGGCGTATTTTTGTTAATCGTGCCAATGTGTACGGTAAAGCGGCTGAGGAACTTGCCGAAAATCCGTTGCCGAGCAATGCGTGGCGTGTTCGTCCGAGCGAAAATCACATGAAAAACTTTTTCGATTGTGTTCAATCCCGTGAAGTTCCTGTGGCACCGGCTGAAATCGGACATCGCAGTTTAACGCCTTGCCAATTGACGGTTATTTCGATTCGGCTTGGCGGGCGAAAAATTCAATGGGATCCCGAAAAAGAACAAATCATCGGTGATAAAGAAGCCCAAGCAATGCAAGCACGCGAACAACGTAAACCATATACCATTTCGTAACAATTTGTTGCAATTTTGTAATATTTCAGTGGTTTTGGAATAATTCAAAAGGCGACGTTTCGCTGAAACGTCGCCCGATTGTTGTTTTATGGGAACTTCTAAAAACAACAAATATATTTTTATACTCATTACACTTTAAAATTCGGTTTTGTTAGAAAATATCACCTGGAATATTCTATTTGCCAATCCAGTAAATTCTGTTAATCCCGCTGAAATTTGTTGATTTTGTTCAAAAACGCAAACCGAATTGTCAAATGTGAGAAGTATATTAAAGTCTCCAGGTATCAAAGCATCAAACCACCGTCAACAGCAATAGAAGTGCCATTAATGTAACGTGCTTCATCGGAAACGAGAAACCGAACAATAGGCGCAACATCGTTTGGTTCACCAATCCATCGGGCGGGAATCAAATCAACAACTCGTTTTTCATACGCCGGATCAGACAAAACGCCTTTGTTCATATCTGTACGAATTGCTCCCGGAACAACCGTATTAACAGTAATTCCGTAACGACTAAATTCAAAAGCGAGTTCACGCGTCATCATTTCGAGTCCTGCTTTACTAATACTGTACGGACTACGATTTCCTGTCGGTCGGACTTCGTGAACCGAAGAGATATTGATAATACGTCCCCAACCGGCGGCTTTCATCGTCAGCAACGCACGGCGCGCACAAAAAAACGCCCCTTTGAGATTCGTGTCCAACATCCGGTCAAAAATCTCTTCGGTGTATTCTGTTGACGGATGCCGGATTTCCAGACCGGCGTTGTTAATTAAAATAGTAACAGCCCCGTATTCTGTTTCAATAAAATCGAACATTGATTCGATTTCCGAAACAACTGAAATATCCGCTTTATAGGAAAAAGCGTTACCGTGTTGTTTTGTAATCATCCGGCAAACATTTTCGGCGGCGTCTTTTCCTTGCCGGTAATTAACAATAACTGTTGCGCCGTGTAACGCTAATTCAATAGCAATTGCCGCTCCGATGCCGCGGCTTCCGCCGGTAATCAAGGCGATTTTATTTTTGAACATTTTTTGAATCATTGTCGAGTAATCCTTTTAAGTATCCGAGAGCAAAGAGATGCCCCAAAATTTCGTAACCGGTTGCTTCGCCTTCGCCGTCCATACTGGGAGCGTGATCGGTTCGAATAGCGCCGTTGAAACCGATTTCACGGTAAACACGAATGAGTTCCGCCATATCATTGGCTCCGTTGTCGTGAAATGTTTCAATAAATGAATCCGCCGTTCCCCTAATGTCACGAAAATGAACGAAGCCGATCCGATCTTTCCATTCACGAATCAATGCCGGAACATTTTCGCCCATTGCCAGATAATTGGCTTGACAAAAGGTGAGACCGTGCGAATAACTTGACGACAAGGACAACGCTTTTCGTACACCTTCGGCGTTATAAAAAATTCGTCCGTAACCTTTCAATGACGGAATCGGCGGATCGTCGGGATGCAAACCAAGACGAACACCGGACTTTTCCGCAACGGGCAAAATTCGTTCCAAAAAATATTGATAATGTTCCCAAACGGTTTTGCTTTCGATTTTTGGTACGGAATTTTCTTTTTTCAATGTTTCGTCCATTTCAAATCCGCTGGTCAATGCGCCGCCGCGTTCCTGAATTTTTGTTCGATTACGAAACCAGCCGATGCCGACCATGAAATTATAGCACAAAAACGGAATTCCGAGTTCGCCCATATTTCGCAACATTTTTCGGTAATTTTCAATATCTTCATTACGTCCTTCGAGACCGAGTTTAATTCGGGTCATATCGAATTGATCACCTTCAAGACCAAAGAGTTCGAGACCGGCGTTATTGAAGCGTTTTTTCGCCTCGCGTAATGTTTCGATATTGAACGGTGGTTCGCGGTGAGTTAGTTCCGGTGCGAGTTTAACAACGGCGCACGTTACGCCAGCCTGTTGCGCTATTTTCCAACGGCGATCCGGTTCAAAGGGAAGGAACATGCAAAGTTTCATGGGCGTTCAAGTTTCATGGGCGTTCAACAATAATATTGTACACATTTTCACCCGGAATTTCAATTTCGAGCGGTGTTGTTTCTTCAGCGGCATATTTTGCAGCGATTAATGATTTGAAACTTTCTTTTTCGGGAGTTTGTTCTCCCATTGCATTTTTAGCATTACTTTTAGGGTTACTGTTAGGGCTGCTGTTTTTGTTACCGGAATCTTTTTCAATTACGGAAACGGCGTCAATGGCTCCGGTGATGAACACTTTGTATTTTCCCGGCGGCAATCCGTCTTTCGACGAAAGAGAACCGACATCAAAAGTTCCGTCCGGGCGAATATTTGCACGAGCCAGAAAATCCGGTTTCGAAAACATAATGATTCCCGTTTTGAGCGGTTCACCATCAGAATACGTAACCTTGCCGCTAAGTTTCACATGATTACTGCAACCGGTTATCAGCAACAATAAAAATAATGGAAACGAAATTTTAACGAAACGAAATACTGTCATTGTATCAATCCTTGTCTTAAATGTAATAAATAGTTAGCAGTTCACCGAATTAAATAAACGTTTATTCAATTCACGGTGAAACAATTAATTGAAATTTGTTGATTCTGTATAATAATCCTTGAGAAAACAAGTTTTTAGTCCGATAAAAACGGAAAGTGATGAAAGAAAATAAACAACAGCAAGTCCCATAATTCCTTGTTCGAGACCGATATTTTGTTTCATCCAACCGAGAGCAACCGGCGAAATCGCACCCATGACAAACGCAAAGGAAAGCATCATACCGGTTGCGGTTGAACGGTATTTGGGTTCGATAACATCAAATAACGCAACAAAAAGATTGGAATCGTAAACGCCTCTGAAAATTCCGAAACCGCAAAGCGCAACATAAACAACCCAAAGATTTTCCGTGTAACCCATCAGGAAAATAAACGGTGTTGCCAACAACATGCCGAGACTTTCGATTTCCATACGTATCGTTTTTCGGCGATGTGCCAGATAATCGGAAAAAGCCGCCGCCGCAAGCACTCCAAAATAAGCGAAAAAATGATGATAAAACATGGCGTCAAAACTTGCCCGCGTCAAGGACAAATGATATTTTTCAAACAAAAATGTCGGCATCCAGGTCAAAAATCCGACATTCACAAAAACATGTCCGCCAAATGCCAGCGAAAGAAAATAAAATGTCGGTTTACCTAATGTGTTTCGGAAAACCTCATATTTGGGAATTTCTGTTAATGTTTCCGATGATTCCTGATATTGTTGTACGGCGTCGCGGCGGTCGTTACGTAAACGAAACAAAACGATAAATGACCAAAAAGCACCAAGTGTTCCGAAAACGTAAAAGGAAGATCGCCAGCCGAATGAGGAACCAATCCACGCCGCTAAAACACCGCCGAAAACAATTCCGGTGTAAACGGATGTTTGATGAATAGCCATTGCGGTGGCGCGTGTTCGGTGGTGATATTGTCCGATCAGCGAGTTGGCACTTGGATAATAAAACGCTTCACCAATACCGGTTGTAATTGAACGAAAAAGAATTAACATAACAATTCCGTTTGCCCAACCGGTTAGCAATGTTCCGCAACTAAAAATCAGCAAACTGCCGAAAACAACACTGCGGCGTTTGAAAATATCGCCGGCAAAACCGGCAAGAGGAACAAAAATACCGTAACACACCGTAAAAATCGTTGCGACAAGTCCGAGTTGAACATCGCTGAATCCTAAATCGTTTTTGATCAACGGCAAAACCGCACTAAAAATTTGACGGTCTCCCTGATTCAAAAAATACGCCGCCCAAAGGAGAACCAAAAGTTCCCATTTATAGGTTTTCGGAATTGCCGCTACAATATCTTTTTGCATGATTCGGTATTTTTATAACAATTTGAAATTTTGTAATTGAAATGTTGTAATTATTTAACGATAATTTCTTTACTTTGGGAGTTACCGTTTTTATCGAGCCAGGAAATTTTGTATTTTCCTTTGAAACCTCTGAACGGAATGGTAACATTTTCGCCATCGGCTTTTTGAA
>JAISNF010000037.1 GCA_031276415.1 Planctomycetaceae bacterium | reverse complement strand
GGCGCTGAAGCGGGCGAGAATAAATCGGCGGGGCATGATGTTGATGGCTGGTGTGTTGAGCATGGTTTGCCGGAGGCTGTATGTTCAATGTGTAACAGCAAGGTTGCGGCGGAATTCATAAAGAGCGGCGAGTGGTGCAAGAAACACAATCGCGCCGAATCGCAATGTTTTGTTTGCGATCCCAACCGCCAACAAAAATTCATCGCCCAATACGAAGCCCAATACGGAAAAAAACCGCCAAAATAAATTTTAGAGTATTCTAAAAACTGCAAATTTATTTTTATTAACCACAGAAGGCACAGAGAACACAGAGGAAATTTTTAATTGGCGTCAAAACATTATTTAATATTATAATTGATTTTTGATTTAAAATATTTTTTAAAAAATTCCTCTCTGTGAACTCTGTGTTCTCGGTGGTTAAATTTTTCTGTTAGAGATTCCTATTGAAAAGTAAAAATTCCGCAGAATATACTTATTACACAATTTATAATTGTTATAACGAGAATGAGTATAATTTGTTTTTTTCGGATTTTGTATGAAAAAACATGTTAAAATACGCAAAATAAGTTTACTTTATCGTTTTTTTAACCTATACTTTGTCGGGTTTTATTTGAACCGATATTTTTAACTTTTTTGAAAAATTTTATTGTACAACTATTATGTCTGGAAAAATTGGGATTTTGTCGTTTATTTTTACAATTTTGTTTATTAGTTCGTTGTTTGCAGAACAAGTTGCGTTGTCTTCGCAAAAAAACGCACAACAGAAAGATTCACAGAAAAGCAGCGTTACGAAATTACTTCGGTTTCCTGATATTCACGGCAAGACGGTTGTATTTTGTTACGGCGGCGATCTCTGGAAAGTTTCGTCGAAGGGCGGTACGGCAACACGTCTTACGGCTCACGAAGGTCTTGAAATTTTTCCCAAATTGTCACCGGACGGTAAATGGATTGCGTTTACCGGACAATATGACGGCGATGAGCAAGTGTACGTTATTCCGTCCGGCGGCGGTGTTCCGCGTCAATTAACGTTTTATCCTTCGGTGGGTCCTATGCCGCCCAGACGCGGTTACGATAATATTGTTTACGGTTGGACGCCGGACGGCAAAAATATTTTGTTCCG
The DNA here is from genome assembly GCA_031276415.1 of Planctomycetaceae bacterium. Lineage (GTDB taxonomy): Bacteria > Planctomycetota > Planctomycetia > Pirellulales > Thermoguttaceae > WRKP01. The sequence goes on along the minus strand of JAISNF010000037.1, from coordinate 3,798 downwards.
TTCACTTCGTGATTCTAATTCCGTAACCGAACTCGGTACTTTGTACACCGTGCCGTTTCAAGGCGGTTTGCCGAAAAAAACCGGAATGCCAACCGCCGGTGCCGGCGATTTTTCACCGGATGGTAAAAAAATTGTTTATTCGCCGTTGTTTCGTGATTTCCGTTCATGGAAACGTTACGAGGGCGGTTGGGCGCAATATTTGGTAATTTTCGATCTGGAAACCAAAGAATCAAAGCGGATTGATCAACATCCGCGAACAGAACGCGAACCCATCTGGATTGACGATAAAATCTATTTCACTTCCGACCGAACCGGTACCATGAATCTCTTTGAATACGACACTAAAACCGAAACAATTACTCAATGTACCGATGAACGCCAGTGGGATGTCCGTTGGGCTTCCGGCGATAAAGAAGGACAAATTATTTATGAACTTGGCGGTGAATTAATCGTTTATAACACAAAAGCACCGCAAGATACGGAACGGTTTTCAAAAATCAAGGTTCGTGTTCCTCATGACGGTCTTGCGATGCGTCCTGCCCGAATTAATGTAAGCGGAAATATTGAACATTATGCCGCCGCACCAGGCGGTAAACGTGTTGCAATAACTGCACGCGGTGATCTTTTTACGTTACCGATTGACAAAGGTTATGTTCGGAATTACACCTGTTCCAGTAACGCTCATGAACGTTGTCCGATTTGGTCGTACAACGGTAAAACAATCGTGTACATTTCCGATCAAACCGGCGAAGATCAACTTTATCTGCAAGAAGTTCATGGAACAAAAAAACCGTTGCAATTAACCAAAACCTTCAAAGGTCAACTGGATCACTTGCGAATTTCACCTTGCGGGCGTTATCTTTCCGTCAGTGATTGTAACGCTAAACTCTGGATTGTTGCGATTCAGGGCAATGAACATTTTAAGCAGGGAATTCCGGTTGAAGTTGTTACGGCATTACACGGCGGGACTCCGGTTGGTCGTTGGTCACCTTGCGGCAGTTATCTTGCGTACATTTTGTTTGATCCGCAAGGATTCGGACAACTTCATATTTTTGAACTTGCAACAAAAAAATCGCATCCGGTAACTGATCCGATGTTCGATGTTCATGAGCCTGTTTGGGATCCGGCGGGAAATTACATTTATTTTCTGTCACGCCGTGAATTTGCGCCGCAACATAGTTCAGTGGAATGGAATTTCGCCGGTAATCGCGACAAAAGTATTTTCGCATTGTCGTTGCGAAAAAATGTTGCGAATCCCTTTGCTCCCCGATTCGATGACGAAACAACGCCGATTACCCAAAATTCCGCAACAGTAACTCCGGCAACAACATCAACAACGCCGCCAACAACGCCAACCTCAGAAACCACCGATGCCGAATCAAGCAGTATGACGTCAAAACTTGTTCCGAAGCCGTCGGTTCCCAAACAGATCAAAATTGATTGGGAAGGTCTTGCTGATCGGGTTGTTCGGATTCCTGTTACGGCGGATAATTTTGACGAACTTTCTGCAAGCGGACAATTTTTGTACTATCTTAAACGGGACGCCGCATTCTATGGACGTGATGCGGAACGAAAACCGCGTTTGATGATTTACGATTTGAAAGAACGTAAAGAATCACTTTTGCTCAATGATGTGGACGGATATTCGTTATCGCCGGATTTTTCCAAAATGGTTTTTCGTTCAGGAAAAGTGCTGAAGGTTTGTGAGCCGAAATTTTCATCGAAAGTTACCGATTTGAAAACGGACAATTTGTTTATTGATCGTATTCCGGCGGAAGAATGGGCGGAAATGTTTGAAGAAACGTGGCGGAAATTCCGTGATTATTTTTACGTTAAAAATATGCACGGTTATGATTGGGACGCTTTGAAACGTCAATATCGTGAACTTCTTCCTTATGTTGCTCACCGGAGTGATTTGAATTATGTTCTTAGTGAAATGGTTGCCGAATTGAATGTCGGACATGCTTATATTCAGGGCGGTGATTTTGTGCAACCGAAACGTCCTGTTGTCGGATTAGCGGGTTGCCGGTTTGAACTTGATACGAAATCAAATCGTTATAAAATTTCGGCGATTTTTCGCGGCGACAATGCGGAATCGAAATATCGTTCGCCGCTAACAGAAATCGGAGTCAATGCGAATGTCGGCGATTATGTTTTACAAATTGACGGTATTGAACTGACCGGCGGTGAAAATCCGTACCGATTATTGCAACACCGTACTGATCCTGTTACGCTAACGCTCAACACGGAACCGTCGCTCAAAGGTTCACGGAAAACAACCTATGTTCCTGTAACAAGCGAACAAAATTTACTTTATTTGGATTTTGTTCAGAAAAACCGTAACAAGGTTGCGCAAGCGACTGATGGTCGGGTTGGTTATTTGCATATTCCTGACATGGGGGCAGCCGGTTCTTATGAATTTTTGAAATGGTATTATCCGCAAATTCGCAAAGAAGGTCTTGTGATTGATATTCGCAGCAATGGCGGCGGCAATATTTCGCAATGGATTATTATGCGGCTGAACCAAAAACTTCTTGGAACGCGGTTTGGCGGAACCAGTATTTCGCCGAGTTTTTATCCGGGCAATGCCCGATTTGGTCATCAGGTGTGTCTAATTAATGAAACTTCGGCGAGTGACGGTGATATTTTTCCGTATTATTTCCGTAAGGCGGGGCTTGGTTTGTTGATTGGCAAACGGAGTTGGGGGGGAGTGGTTGGTATTTCGCCGCGAGGTCAATTATTGGATGGCGGAATGGTGTTTGTTCCTCTTCGCGGCACAAACGATGAAAACGGAAATTGGATTATCGAAGGCAAAGGAGTTGAGCCGGACATTGAAGTGGAAAACGATCCCAAGTCAATGCTCGAAGGTCATGACCTGCAACTTCAACGCGGTATTGAAGAAATTCTCAAACGCATGGAAGCAGACCCGAAAAAATTACCCAATCGCCCCGCTGATCCGGTAAAAACAAAAGAAAACTCTAATAACTAATTTTTTCTATTAACCACAGAGAGGAAAGTTAATAGTGAATAGTGAATAGTTAATAGTTAGTAGTGAATAGTGAATAGTTTTCGCAGGCGGAATTACAACCATTGTGGTTGTAATTCCGCTTTTTTTTGCCCCGTTGGGGCAAATCCCAAAATAGCGATGGGTTTTAACCCATCGGATCATAAACGTATTGATGTTGTTTTTTCCCCAATCGGATCATAATTCTGTATTTCCCTGTGTTTGTCCGGCGGGTTAAAACCCGCCGCTATTTTGGGAATTGCCCCAAAGGGGCAATTTAAGAGTGGGAAACGGCAATAATTCCGCATTGCGAAAACTATTCACTATTCACTACTAACTATTAACTAAAAAATTTTACCCTCCCCTTGTAGTTTTTTTTTTTTGTGTAAACTGCCTATCTATTGTGTTGCGACTATTTGTCAATTTGGGCAATTTGAGTTGTTTAGGTTGGATAAAATGATTTATTTGACGGTTGGCAAGGTTCGGCAAGGTTCAGTCGGGATTCCGGCGGGCGATAATTTGTTGGTGTTGCAACACGGATAACGTATTTTCGATGACTATTTTGATTCCTCTATTAAGAATTTTGGGGATGCGGCTAGTCACGTTAATTTATAGTTTTGTATTTTCGTGTAAGTTGTAATGATTTACGGCGTAGGGAGTAATGTTTATTTCACTATGTTTTACTTGCACGAGTTCCTTTTCACCTATTGAAGGAGACTTTCAATGACAACGATTTTTTTTACTAACAAAGTTTCGAAGCGTGATTTATCAAAGTTATCGAAACGGATTTTGGG
>JAISNF010000178.1 GCA_031276415.1 Planctomycetaceae bacterium | reverse complement strand
CAAACTGGACATGACCGAAGACGTGTTTATTGTTTCGTTTAACTCAAAATCGCTTGCCGAAGTGAAACGTTTGGAGCCGCGAGTGAAATTTGCTCACATTTTCAGTTGGAAATTGGAAGGTTCCGCCGAATCAAACGCCGAAACGCTTGCGGTGAAACTTATGGACGAAGCCAATAAAGTTGGAACCAATATTGTCAGTTTGGATCACGGAATGATTTCAAAAAAACTGGTCGATCTTTTGCATGAAAAAGGCTTTTACGTTTGTGCATGGACGGTGAATAACGTTCCGCGAATGAACACGCTGCTTGATTGGAAAGTTGACAGTATCACCTCAGATCGCGCCGATATTCTGGTCGAAGTTGTCAAACAACGGAAAAAAGAATAGCCCGCCAATGGCATAATAAAAGGTACTTCTAAAAACTTAAATTTACTTTTTAAAACCACTGAGAACACAGAGTTCACAGAGAGGAAATTTAAAAAAAATTATTTTAGATCAAAAGTTAATGATAAAATTAAATAACGTTTTGATTCCAATTAAAAATTTCCTCTGCGTTCTCTGTGTCCTCTGGTTAATAAAAATATATTTGTGGTTTTTAGAGTTCCCTTTTGTAATTATTCAGCGGAATTTTTAGAGATGCCCAATTGTTTGTAAATAACGCAGAGAAACGCAGATTATTTTGTGTTTGTCTGCGTTTTTGAGTGTTTATCTGATAATGTGCGAACAATTTTCTTTTTTCTAAATTCTCGCAGTAAAATCAAAAAAACGGTTCAATTTTACTTCTAAAATGGGAAATTATCAGAATTTAGAAATCGGGGATTTAGATTTTTGAATTATTTGGAAAAAAATTTTTACGCCCCACTTGACGAAACAAACGAGATGGTACATAATGTTCACACTTAATGTTTGTCAGTTCTAACAAAGTCATTCAAAATAAACTCAACATTTCCTGCCGATAACTTTTATTGGGAGTAATCGGTAGTTGTTTTGGAAAAACTAGTTTGGATTTTCAAACCGCTAACCACTAGGGAATAATATATTCCGCAAATATCATGTAAATAATTAAAACGGAGTCGTCCGATGAAAGAAAAAAACACGGAAGAATTATATGTTGATGTGGAAAAACAACCCGTTGCGGTTACTCCACATAACAATTGCAATTGTAAAACCCGATGCCGAATTTGTCATTGCAAACATAGAAAACATATTCATCATGGAACAGTTTCATCATCTGTTCCGGTAACGGTATCGCGTTAAATTTGTAGAGTTAGATTTATCGAAGTTACAGTGTGAATAAAGTGTAAAGTCGAAAGTGTGAAATCGAAAGTAGAGAGGATTCAGAAAAAAGTCCGCAGATTATTTGTATTTATCAGCGTTATTTGCGGACAATTCGTTGTTTCCGAGTATTTTTGATTAATTGGTCAAGAAAATAAACAGTTACAATTCAAATCGTTGGTTGTTTCAAAGAAAGAGAGATTGTAAAAACCCGGGTTGGGGCCGCTTAGTAGGGTTGGCGGTTTGGGTTTCAAAATGTCTTGATCCGGTCTGCCCGGCAGCAGACCTTGAACGGCTACGATAGGCTCGGTAGCGACATTGTGTGTTTGGAGACCTTGTTTTGCTCCGGTAACCGACACCATGCCGCTCCGAGTTTTTTTATTTCTACTGTTTTATTTTTAATTCGTTTACGATTGAAAATCAAGAGGCAACTGTCTATTTTCTTAACCACAGAAACAAAGAACTCTCAGCAGATTATTTTAAATGAGTTCGCAGATAATTTTTTTGTAACAGTTCACAGAATTTAGCGGATGTTTTTTTAATTCGTAATTCATAAGTTGGACTTCGGCATTAAAGGATTGTAACCGTTTAGTTGAAGAATCGTAACCGTCTCGGCTACATGTGTTTGTCTCAACCGCTTTATCGGAGCAGTTGGTTGGCTAGCAGCCGAGACGACTACGATACTTTTGTAAAATAATTACGAATTTTGTCCCTAAAAAATCGACAATACTTAATTTGATAAACAAATTTCCGTAAATGATTACAAAAAAGTAAAAACAAAAAAACGCATTTTAAACTGTTCACACTTTAATTTGCGTTTATCGCCGTTTGCCTAACTATCAACGGCGGGCTTTTACGCTTTTAAATCGCTGAATTTCAAGTACGATCTGTATAAAGTACTAACAGTTAAAATGTTTGACCAGTTAAGCCCAAAAATGCAGGCAGACTAATACCGCCAAGAAGGAACAAAATCGCCTGAATAAACTGATGTTCCAATAACGATTGGAATGCCCCGTCCTGGAGATTTTCTGTGTCAATAATTGCCTGTTCGATTCTTTTACGTTGGTCATCGTCTTGATTGAGATTACTTTTGTAATTCAAATATCCACGTTGCCGTTCAAGTAACCGTTTTTTGATCTTTGTCGCTTCACGGCGGAGTTGATAAGCCGGCGCAAAAATCATAACAGCAAAAACAAAAAGAATAAAGTAATAATAATTGTTGATATAATGATTCTCAAGTATAGGCGAATAAGCCATACAAAACAGAATTAACGGGAGAATCGGATAAAGTACCATAGCACTGGCTTTATTAGTAAATTTCGCAACAAAATGAATCCCAACTAAATCTGCAACTTCGTTAATATCAACATTCCATCTTTTTTCAAATTTCTTACAACATGCACAATCAGACCATTCTAATTCTTTCACTCTATATTTGTCATCATCAGGTTTTTTCTCTTTAGATTTGTCTTCATCAGTTTTTTTCTCTTCAGATTTGACTTCGCCAAGATTATCGCTTATCCTTTTGATAAAATTTGTGCAAAATCTTGTCAAGAGAGTTGTACCAAAAACAAGCATTAAAAGTGAAAAATAAGCCCAAAATTGAGTTGTCGTTCCAAGATTATAGGAAATTGCATCACGATAAGGAGCATGTAAATTAATCCTACCGCCTTCAAGAAGAAGCCACCAATAAGTTGCATAAAAAATCATAATAAATGCAATAAGATCAATTATTACACGAAAAATCATTTTATCTTGCAAGTCATCCCATATTGCCTCTACGCTAATGGGTACTAATTCAGGTTGCGGATCCTTAGATTCAGGTTGCGAACCATTAGATTCAGGTTGCGAACCATTAGATACAGGTTGCGAATCATTAGATTCAGATTTCGTATCCTTAACTCCATCATTTCCTTCATCATCCTCTTTTATAAACCACAACCAATTTTCTTTCAACCATTCTCCAAAAGTACTGAAGAAAGGCTTTTTATCTTGTTCTATTTGCGTTTTGTTTTTTGGGGGAAGAAAATCTTGTACGTCTTTATTGATGGTTTTGTAATGATTACTTATAGCAACACAAAGGAGAATCAATGAAAGGATGATTGTTACACTCCATAAGATGATTGAAGACCATCCGCTTAATCCTGAAAACCAAAAATACGGTTCGGGATATTCAAAAAGTACAGATTG
>JAISNF010000101.1 GCA_031276415.1 Planctomycetaceae bacterium | reverse complement strand
TCGCTACAAACCTCTGAAATCTTGTCAAATTCAGAACTATCTATTGGTGTAACACGGCATTTTTTATCATTTTTTGTTCAGGTAATATGTTTTTCCACTTTCTAATTCTGTTTCGTTATTAAAAGGTTTCAAACCATTTTCCGTTTGAATTTCAAGTGCGGCATCTTGCCAGTTCGGTAAATTCAAACGAAAATGGTGTTTTTGGTTTTCCAGTTGTGTCAAGGGGTTTTCGGGGGTTCCGCGCAAAGTGTCAAATCGTAATCGATTGACATCAGGATTTAAGCGAATTTCTGCGGTATTTCCTTGAATTTGTAGATCAACAATTCCGGTTCCGTTGTAATCAAAATACGGTGTGGAACCAACAGCAATAATCCGTTCCGGCATAGATGGTAATGGTAACGGTTTCCAATCGGTTGGTTTTGCCTGCATGAAAAGATGTTCTTTGCAAAGCAGTGCCGCATTTTTTGAATAACTTACTGCTGTCGGCGGAAAAATCCATTCGTCGGGATTTGTCGGTTGTAACTGTGTTCCGCGTAGAAGTGTACGAAAAGTTTCTCCGGCAATCAGAAAACTGACAAAACGTTCAGGGGTATGAATTGCGTTCAGATAATGAGTAGACCAAGCCTGATTATGTGCAGCATTGAATCGGCTATCGTATTGAAACTGACACGAAACTTGAATACCCATGTTGCGAAAATATCGGGCTAACGCAGGATAAAGGTCAATTTGCCGAAGTGTATCGCTGGCATCAAATTCGTACACTAATCGCGCTTTGTCGGCAAGAATAACAGACCAACCGGAATCTGAAGTCCGTGGAAGTAATGTATAAGCATCTGCCTGTGGTTTTTGTTGCAAACCACCGGGGTAACGACTCATTGTGATCATTTCACAAGGACTGTCAGCAATTGCCTGGTAACTTACCTCATGAGGCTGCCAAGCGGAATAAGCAATTGGTTGCTTTCCGCCGGTTTCACGAATCGTTTGATATATCGTTTCAATATATCGCCGAATTTGTGTGTACTGATAAAAGTCCCACGTTTCTATCGATTCCCATTCCTGTTGCGGCAATGTTTTATTCCATTCTTGACGAATCAATTGGCGATAAAAAACATTCGGGTCAACATCAGTGTTTTCATCCTCTTTTTTCGTAACCCAAACTTGACCATACGTACTGGATTTCAAATTGGTTAATTCGGCAAGCGACCAGTAAATCGGTTCGTTGATGATCTCAAACAAACACAAGCACGGTTCATCAACAAGACGATGTTTTGTGTACGGATTTTCGTGTTCAAGAAATTGTTTTAAATAATTTTTTTGAAATGTCCATGCTTTGGGACTGTAAACCATTGCTTGAATTGGTGTTTGTTTTGAGAAGCAATTAGGAGCCGGGTCCAAAGAACCCCACCAGGCAATCGGCGTCAACCAAAGATAAATTCCCCGCTCATTACATTTCGAAACAAGATAATCAAGCATATCAAGATGTTCGTTACGAATAATATTTCCGTCGGCATCACTGATTTCTGTGTCAAAAACATGAATCCGTATAACATTGATACGATTGGGATCTTCCGGATTTTTATCACGGCAAAGATCATTAAGATCGGTGTCAATTGCTGTTTTGATGTCAAGTTTTTGTTCTTTAAAGAACTTAAAATCATGAACACTTTGCGGATAATAATTAACTCCCCAAAGCGCAACCTCACCTCCATCAATGTATTCTAAAACGCCGTTTCGAACCAACATTGAGCGAAGCGGTTGTGGTTTACCTAATGGACGAGGTAATTGACGATCAACTTCTTTTTGAATTTCTGATTTTGGAAACAATTTTACATTTTTGAACGACTTTTTTGAACCAAACCAAATCAAATCGGATTGAATTCCGCCGCCGAAATTGGTATTTTCTGCAGCAATTACAATTTCATTGATTTCACCGAAACGAATTTGTTCTTTGGGAATGGGATATTGTCGCAATAAATTCCAACCGTTTGTCCGACCAATTTCTTTGCCGTTGAAAAATGAAATATCGTTATCGTCAATAGCGGAAACGGTCAGAAACAATGGCTCTGATTCCCACGATTTCGGCACAAAAACTTCTGTTCGGAGCCATGTAACACCGAGTTGTTGCCACCTGTACGGTGATGTTATTTCTTGCCATGTTGCATCGTTTGTATCGGGAATTGGGCTGAGTTTGGCGAGTTTTGAATCATTTCCGCCGTAGATTGTTTTCCAAGGTTGCATTGCCAAATCAATTCCAGGAACCAATTCGGCGGAAACTTTCACCGCTTCACTACGATTTGATAAAGCAACATCAATCTTAGCCGTACTGTTCAGACCTGATAAGCGGGAAATTGTTGCATAAAACAACGTAAAATGATCCGGTGAAAGATCGGCTTGTTTGGGGTGAATGGAAACAATTTTTAATGGTTCTGAAACTTGAATGATTGGCGAAACTGCTTTTGATTCTTCTGCGGAACGAACCATAATGAGAACCTGCCAATTTTGTACATTTTCTTTCGGATCTGAAATCAAACGGGAAGAAACACGAATTTCTTCTTGCGCCCTTGTAATTGTTGTACAGAACAAAATAATTTGAACGCAAAAAACTAAAAAAATGATTCGTTGCATTGTTTAAACTCCAATATTTGGAAAAAAAATAATCTTACAAAAATTTAATACAGTAAAAGTTTGACTATACTCTAAACTTTAATAGGAACACTCAATTCTGTCAACGGGGGAAATATAATATGTCTTATAAAATAACGACAACAATCGCTCACCGAGAATCTGACCGGCTGTTAGCGAGGGAATTTCCGTTAATAAAAGAAGTTGCGCCGTTTCGTTATTTTATATTTCAGTAACCGTTCACGGTAATAGGTTTAAATCGTAAAGACGTAATGTATTGCCTCTCTATGAAATTTTTCATTATGATAACTTGTTAAACGAATCTCCGTGAACGGGTACAAAAATTCATTATTGATTTAATTCTGAATTTTAAAACATCATTAATAGTGGTAGTTGATAGTTCGCAAGCGGAATTATTAGCAAAATGTTTGTAATTCCGCATTGCGAAACTCTCCACTATCCACTCTCAACTCTCAACTAAAAAAATTATCTGCGTTCTGGTAGCGGCATTGCGAGATTTTTGAAATTGGTTGTTGCGGTAATTGTTGTATTATCGTTTGAAAAAACAAAAACGCCGTCCGGCATTGGGCAAAATTCCATAAACGGATATTCCGAATCAGAAACCTCACAAACAATACGCGAAACAGGTCGCCCTAAATAGAACCAACCTTCCCGATATTCCGAAACAGTTAAAATAATTTTCGTCCGCTTTCGGTCGTCCCAAATAGCATTGTCAACCGAACCTCGTAAATTCAAAGAAAGCAAAACCGGATCAGATCGCTTTTGAATATCATCAAGTTGCGGAATTGTTATTTCCGATTTCGATTTGCCAATCTGAAGCGAAACAATAATTTTCCCCTTCAATTCAGGTGTTGCGAAAAATGTTTTGGGAATACAAATTTGTGAAACAGTTAATTCAAACGGATGTTCCCGATGAAGTCCGTCAAACCACGCTAACCAATCTTCAACATCCTTTTTGCCCAAACTGGCAATCTGAAACGAATTTCTTTTTTCCGTTTCAAGAATATATTGATCCGCAAGTTTTTTCGCTTCTTTTAAGTCTTTCGTTGTCCGTATTGTTGAAACGGATTTATAAAATTTGTCAAAATCATAATGTTCCCAATCCGCAGCAATTTTTGTACGCTCTTCCGCAAGATTCTTAAATTGCGGATCATTTTTGTTAAACGCTTTCAATTGAGCGTCAATTCGTTTCACTTTCTCAAAAAATGCCGTCGCCGGAAGAAACGCAAGACCTTTTCGTTCATTTTCAATGATCTGTTCCCGCTCCGCCCGAATCGTATCAATAACCGCCGTCTGTTCGGGATAATCAACAGCGTTTATCGTTTCAAGAAAACGGTCGTAACTGCGTTTGGTTTCGGCAAAATCGGAGGAATGTTCTGTTACTGTACGTAAATTCTTCAATGCCGTTTCAAAACGGAGAATCCGATATTTTGCTGTTGCCAATTCTGTTAATGTATCAAGTTGTTCTTTTGTTGGAGCCGCCGCTTCTTCATAAAAACGGTTAATTACCGCATCAATTTTTTCCGATGTTTCCGCGTGTTCAATACTGTATTTTGCCGTCTCAAACGCCCATTCCGTTTCGCGTACAGAAAGTTCTTGTTTTTTCTCTGAGGCGAGTTGCTCAATTTCCGTAATAAATTTTTGCGGAGTCCAGAATCCGCGATAATTGTTCAAAATAACTTCGACATCTTCCCGTTTATTGGCGTGTTTGATTTTTTCCTGAACGGACAAAAATTCTAAAAAATCTCTTTTACCGACCCTAACATTTCTGTCAACAAAAAATAAAACCGTAACGATAACAATCAAACTAATTGTAGCGATAATAAAATTCGTCCATAATTTTATTTCCAGTTTGGTAATTTGTTCCGTAATTTTTTCTCCGAGTTCGCCGCGGTTGATTCCCCAAATATCACGGAGAGATTTATATTCGTTCAGAATTTTCCGCTTCGACCTCAAACCTGACCGGACAACTTTTTCGTACATCATTTCATCAATTTTCCGAACACTCCAATAAACCGGTTGAATAACCGAATCAGGATTAGAAACTGAAACGAAAAATGTTGCGACGGCATTTTGTTTCGCCAATGTTTCGGCAATCGGTTGAATTTCATGTTTTCGTTTCATTTCCGAAGAATGATCCGATAAATCCGATTTCGTCCAAATAATTGCAATTGGTTTATCAATCCGGTTGCCGTCCGGTGAACGGCGTCGCAATTGATCAAGAAAACGGCGGATTGTTTCCGTTTGATCATTTATTTTCGTACTATCAAGCAACAGAAGCAACGCATCACATTCCGTAAACCATTCATTGATTTTTTCCGCCTGTTCGGAATAATTTTGTTCGGAATAATCCTGCTCCGAATAATTTTGTTCCGAATAATTTTTTTGGGAATCATTCAGTTCGCCTGAATAATCCAGTGTTCGGATTTCCCACGCCATTCCGTTATTGAGCAACGAAAATTCCACAATCGAAATTTCGTGCGGTAATTTATTATAATTGCTACGGTTAATCAGAATGGAACCGTCTTTGGTTTTTTTACCGTATTTTGTACAACAATCAAGAAAAGCGGTCTTGCCGGAATTTTTTGCTCCGAAAATTCCTAACCGTCGTTCCTTGAAACGGCGGTTTCTGATAAAAAGTGATTCGTAAGTTCCAGCCAAACGTGAATGTTCCTCGTCCCAGAGCCAAAGTTCCGTCTCGTGGTTAATTCGTCCTTGATTGAAAAATTCCCGTAACTGTTGTTCGTTGTAGGAATGTTCGCGGTTGAACCGGTCATTTTCAAGAAAAGAATACAAAGGTTCACGTAACATTTTTTCTAAAATATAAAATCGTAACTTTCTGTTTTACTAATCCGTTTTAGTCATATCTCAACGGTTTAAGATGATAGCCGACAGTGAAACAGATTAACGGCGTCAATTTATTTTTATTAACCACAGAGGACACAGAGAACACAGAGGAAATTTTTAATTGTAATCAAAACATTATTTTATAATTGATTTTTGATCTAAAATAATTTTAAAAAATTCCTCTCTGTGAACTCTGTGTTCTCTGTGGTTAAATAATCTGTGGTTAAATAAAAAAACAGTTATTAGAAGTGTTACCATAAGTTATATTACACAATCAATTTATATGATACATTATAGGACACAATATTTGAGACTTCAATTTTCGTTCATAAATAGAAACGCTTCGGCTATCGTCGTCCGTAAGTTGTTTGTGTTGCGGTAGTTACGGGGAGAATAATTTCCATGCCGGGTTGTAAATCACGCGGACTACGAAGTTTGTCCGAATTCATTTCAATAATTTCCTGCCAGCGTGAACTATCCCGTAACTGATTTGTTGCGATACGAAAAACAGTGTCTTCCTCCTGAACAATATAACGTACACCCGAACCGGAAACCGTTATATTTTTTTCCGGTCGTTGTCGGCTTCGCGTGAACATTTCAGCGTAGTTGGTTTTCAAATAATCAACCGGCGGAATTTCAACAATAGTCCCTTCCGGTAATTTATAATCTGTTCCGTATTTTTGCCGGTTGTATTCTGCCAAAGCCCTGAAAAGACGAATTGTTCCAAAAAACCGGTCGCTAATCGTCATGTAAGTATCATTTTTTTGTACGGTATATTGTTCCGCTGATTCTGGAGAACGTTTGATTTCATCGTCAATCCGTCGAAAAAGTTTTGCCCGTCTTTCACTATTGTTTATTGTAGCGTTATTTGGCGTGTTCGCTGTGTTCGGCATTGAAGACAAATTTTCGGGTTGTACGGAAACCGGAGTTTCTAAATTCAATGAACGGCGATAAGCAGGATTCGGTGTTGCTGTTTCAAATTTCGGAGCCTTTTCAAGCGGCGGCAATGAATTAAATGTTTCGGGGGTGGGATTTCCATTTCCGTTGGGCAATAATGTAACCAACGGATTAGAATTGGGATCCGACGCATCAATCGGCATTGCTTGCGAAGAATGTAAATCATTAATATTTTGTACAGTTGATTTGGGATGATACCGAACGGCTCCGGTTGGAGCATGAGCATCTGAACCAAAACGAAGCCGAGTTTCGGAAGATTCTTGATTCCGAATTTCACGAACCTGATTTTGTAACTGACTTCCAAGCGGCGGTTCGACTTTTGCCAGTTCCCTGTGTTGCGGTAATATCGCCGCCGCCGGAATCGGCATCGCCGAAACCGTAACATCTGAATGTTGCGAATCTTTAGGAATTTTCAACACCGGCTCCTCAATTTTCGCAACTGTTTCAGTATTTGAAGCGAACGGAGCGGACACGGTTGATTGAGGCGCGGTTGATTGAGGCAATGTTGATTGAGGCAATGTCGGCGGCACGAAAGGAGTTTGTGTTACAGGGGCAGGCGAAGAGGCTGTTAATGGTGCGGCTGGTTGTGTAAATGTTACTGAATCTGTCGGAATTGCGGGCGACGGTTCAGAGGGCGATAAAGAAGTTAAAGCGGAATCAGTAACATCGGCAAACGTTTGAACCGTTCCTGATTTAGGAATTGCCGGAACCGTTTCCTCTTTTTTTGTTGTAACAACAGGAATAACCGGTTCAATAATTGGTGAAGATATTGGCGAGGTCATTTCCGGCGGAGTTGGAGCCTTGCTAAATTCGCCGGATACTTCAGAATTTGTGTGCGATTGTTCTGGAATATTCAGACTAGGCTCTGAAGAAGGTTGCGAAAACGCCGAAAGTTGCGGCAAGGTTTGAACTTCACCTTCTGACTTGGGAATCGTCAACGCCTGATTGCCGGAAATTTTAGTATCGGAAAAGTTTGAGGAAGGCGGAGACGAAGGAGCATCGGTTGTTGCGGATTGAATTTTAAGCGGCGTCAGTTGTGCGGTTTTGGCTGTAACAGAAACATCTGCAGCCGGAAGTGTTACGCCCGCAACCGTTGCCGCCGGAGTTTCCGTATTTGCTATTGCCAGAGGAGTGAGGTTTGGTGTTACGGATTGTTCTGCCGCAGTCAATGAAAGTTCCGGCGATAACGGTTCCGGCGTTGTTGCTGTTGTTGTCGTTGTTGTCGGGGATAACGCTAATGAATTTTGTACAACATTTTCTTTTTCGTTTTGTACGGCAGAAGATTCCAATGAAAACGGCAATTCCGGCGAAGCAACAGAATTTGTTGTTACGGCTGGAGTCAGTGATGCTGGAGTTGACGATGCGGATGTTGACGGAACAATCGGGCTGGAAAAATCACTAATTGTTGTTTCAGAAGAAGCCGCCCAAGGATTAACTGTTGCGGTTTTGGAATCGTTGGGAGCGTTGGAATTATTGTTTTTAACCGTAACATCTTTTTCCG
>JAISNF010000071.1 GCA_031276415.1 Planctomycetaceae bacterium | reverse complement strand
CTTTTGCTGCAGAGATTTTCAATTGTCCTTCTATAAACACAACCTTTGAGAAAGATTTTGACCTCAAAATTGTAGTAGTTGCATCTCGATATAACTTCTTTTTTGTTGTGACGATACTTTTTTCAACTCCTTTTTCAAATCCTTTTATTAAAATTCAGAATTTACAACTTCCCAGTTTTTACGATGAACCGTTATATTTTTTTTAAAGGAATCGTTTGGATGTTGTTGGTTGTGTTGTGTTTTGTTGGAACGGCGCAAGCGGTTCCGGCGGAACATGAAGGTCATAATCATGAACATGCTGTTTCTTCTGAAAGCAAACAGGAGGAACATCAGAGCGAACACAAAGCCCCTAGTTTGAATCCATTGGAGGTGGTTTCGGACACGGCGATTTGGTCGCTGGTGATTTTTTTGCTGGTGTTTGGAATTCTTGGTAAATTCGCATTCGGACCGATTGCAAAAGCACTTGATGAGCGGGAAAAAGGTATTGTTGATAAAATTGCGTCTGCTCAACGGGTCAATGAGGAGGCTCAAGAAATTTTGAAGCAATATCAGCAGAAACTGGACGATTCTAAAACGGAAGTGCGTCAGATTCTTGATACCGCCCGAAAAGATGCTCAACAGGTTGCTGACGGGATTATTGAAAAAGCCCGTGAAGCCGCAATTCAGGAACGTGATCGGGCAATGCGTGAAATTGACGATGCAACAACTTTGGCGTTACAAACGATTGCGGAGCGAGGTGCGGTGCTTGCGACCAATCTTGCCGGAAAAATGATTCGTGCCGAAGTTAAACCGGAGCGTCACCGCGAACTAATTCACGCTGCGCTTGAAGAATTTGCTAAAAATTAAAATTTTAACTGTTTACCCATCTAACCCGTAATTACAATGGAACAGGATGCTCAATTTGCTGCGGAATTTAATGCCGATGTGGATGTTGAAAAGATTGCGGAGATTTACGCTGAAGCGTATCTGAACGCAATTGAAACGCAACAACATTCAATTGACGATGCTGTTGAGGAGTTTGCGTCGTTGGTTGACGTTTTAAAAGCGCAACCGAAATTTGCTGCATTTCTTGCATCGGCGATGATTTCAACGGAGGAAAAGATTGCTTTACTTGAGAGGGCTTTTGCGAAAGCGGCAACTCCGTCATTCTGGAATTTTCTGAAAGTTGTTGCTAAACGGAATCGGCTTGATATTCTGACGCCGATTTTTGTACAAACGAAAAAACTGTTGGATAAACGCCACAAACGTATTCCTGTTATTATTACAACGGCAACTGAAATTGATTCGCAATTACTTTCATCGTTATCGGCAAAGTTGAATAATCTTATTGGTGGTGAACCGATCATACAATGTGTTGTTGATCCGGAAACGCTTGGCGGAATGATTGTTCGTGTTGGTGATACGATTTATGATGCTTCGATTCTGACGCGGTTAAAAAATGTTCGCCAACAGATGATAGAACGCAGCGCACACGAAATTCAACGCCGACGTGACCAATTTCACACCTCTGAATCAGATACAGCGAAATAAGGACGATCCTAATTCAAATAAAAACGTCCTTAATTGAAAAAAGCGGGTGTATCTCATTACATTTTTAAAATTTGGTTTTCGTCTCACAATATCAATTGATTCAAATTGCCCCAGCGGGGCATTTCCAATGTAGCCGGTGGTTTTAACCGCCGGAACTTTATTGTGATTGATTTTTTAGGGATCAACTTGTTGAGACGAGATGGTGTATGTTTTCACGGTTGACCGGCGAAATAATACCGTGTTCCGTAATAATACCGGTAATAAATTCCGCCGGCGTAACATCAAACGCCGGATTGTAAACATTCACTCCTTGCGGAGCAGTTCGTTTGCCGAAACCATTGCAAATCTCTTCCGAATCACGCTCTTCAATCGGAATACTGTTGCCATCAACAAGCGTTAAATCAAATGTCGAAACCGGAGCCGCAACATAAAATGGAATATTGTGCGTTTTTGCCGAAATAGCAACACCGTAAGTTCCAATCTTGTTCGCCGTGTCGCCATTGGCTGCGATTCGATCTGCACCAACTACCACTCCATTGATTTTACCTTGCTTCATCACCATCGCCGCCATCGAATCACAAATCAGTGTTACATCAATTCCGCGTTGCATCAACTCCCACGCGGTAAGACGCGAGCCTTGAAGTAATGGTCGCGTTTCATCGGCATAAACCTTAATCTTTTTGCCCATTTCAGTTGCCGCAAAAAAAACCGCTAACGCCGTACCATAATCCGCCGTTGCAAGACCACCGGCATTGCAATGTGTTAGGAAAGTATCGCCATTCCGTAACAATTCCTGACCAAACATGCCGATTGATCGGCAAATCCGGCGATCTTCCTCGTGAATTGCTTTGGCTTCAGAAAAAAGAGCAACTTTGATCTCCTCAATATTTTTCGAATCGTAAAAGGATTCGGCTTTTGCCTTCATCCGGTTCAAAGCCCAAAAAAGATTCACCGCCGTAGGACGACTTGACGCCAAATATTCAACCACTTCATGAAGTCGCCTCTTGAACTCAACTATATCCGCATCGGACGGAATCGTTTGCAAACCAACACAAACTCCGTAAGCAGCCGCAATTCCAATTGCCGGAGCACCGCGAACCCGAAGTGTTTTAATCGCTTCCCAAACCGTTTCCACATGACGGCAGTCAATCTCATGCAATTCCGCCGGCAACAATGTTTGATCGATCATGCGTAACCAACCGTGTTGATCACCAATCCACGACAACGTTTCAATATTTTGGTAAGACATAAGTTTGTAGTTTGTAATTTAGTGTTTGTAATTTGAAATTTGTAATTTGAAATTTTTTTTAATCTGTTTTGCGATTGGAAATCAAATTTGCTCAATGTGATTGGGTTAATGTGATTGTGAATGATTTGTAGGATTCATGGCACTTTTAGGAACTGCTTGCAATTCCGCAAGAGAAATAGCGTTTTGTGCTTCTTCCGGGTCTTCAAAATTAAGGAACGTTTTATCCTGCCCGTCAAATATCTCCGCCGCCGCACCGGAAATACGCCAGCCCTCCGCACTTTTCGCCATAATCCAGATAATTTCCGCTGATTCTTTTTCGGCTTCTTCGTTCAAATCAGTCAAAGTCGTGTGGACATAAACACAGTTTTCACCTTGCGGAACAATCCGATCAATAGTGAAAGATGCCGTGCGTGAAGTTTGTGGAGTAAAGGAAATCCCCAATTCCTCGCTTTTTTGACGCGCCGGAGGAGTCAAAAGTGTACGAATTGTTTGGCTTTCACCATGAAGTATCGCGGTCATAAATCTTGAAACAATTTCCGCTACGTCTGATGTTTCCGGTAAATCTGTATCCGTTGCCGGAAAAACAGCAACCGGTTCCGGTGATAAAACCGTTTCCCCGCCGCAACCGCCAAATAATAAAACAAATAATAAAAAAATTCCGACAAAACCTGTTCCCAAAAATTGTTGCCGCATAAATTTACCCTTTGGATTCATTGTTAAAACAAACGTTCCGGTAACTTCTAATAACTGTTTTTTTATTTAACCACAGAGAACACAGAGAGGATAAATTTTTTAATTTTAAAAAGTTGTTTTAAGCCGGAAAAATAATTATAACTTAAAATAACATTTTGTTCCCAATAAAAATTCCTCTGTGTTCTCTGTGTCCTCTGTGGTTAATGTGGTTAATAAAAATAAATCGAAAACGGTTGTAATTATTTATTGTATTTTTAACACAAAACCATCACAAAATCATGGTTCGATACCGGCGTGAAGTCCGCTGAAAAGTAGTTGAAAAACATCGTCGATTCGTTCCTGAAAACACCAAATCCCCGCTCCAATTGAAAGAGCCATAACTGCAAACATGATTACGCTGTTAATACCAAATCCGACTGACATTAAATTTAATTGCGGCAATGTTTTGCCCAAAAGTCCCATCACCAGCATTGCCACCAATACCGCAACCATCACCGGCGCAGCAATACGAATTGATAAATTAAAACTGAGACCTAATATCATAACAAGTGAATAAGCAATAGTCGGTTGAAAGGCGGCTTCGCCCGGCGGTAAAGTTTGGAATGTATCTAAAAGTGATGTTACCAAAACATGCAAACCGCCAACCGCCGCAAAAACAGTAATCGCTAAATATTGAAACATACGCGACAGTAAAGGAGTTTGGTCGCCGGAAATCGGATCAAAAATTTGTGAGGCGGTTAATCCTCCGATTTGACCGATTAATTCGCCTGCCATTGAAGCCCCCATGAAAAATAGATTCAATCCAAGTCCCAAGGAAAGTCCAATTCCAAGTTCGGCTGCAATTAAAATCGCATACGCTGTTAAATTTTTTGGTTCTGTGATTGTTACAAACCATTGGGACGGCATGATTAACAGGGTCAATGTAAAAACAAACAGCGCACGAACCTGAACCGGAATCTCTGAACCGCCAATCACCGGCGACATGATAACAATTCCGCTTATTCGTGTTAAAACAAGCGTGAACACCAAAACCCGTGATGTGTCAATGTATTGATACCAATCCATCAATCTTTCGTGTTGAAAATAAAACTGCAGAATAATTACAAAAATAATTATCGCTAAACAACGAAAGATACCTTTTTCCACAATTCCAGTAAATACCAATTTTTTTTCAGTAAATAGTTAGCAATGAATCGTGAATCGTTGCGCAACTTTAGAAATTGTCCAATAGACATTATTCTACAGAAATGTAGAAAAGGCTATTTATGAGCGTAGTTCGCAGCAAAAAAGTAGGAAAAGCGGATTCGTTAGTCTTATACAAAATTATCAATAACTCCTTTGATAGAAAAGATTAAGCAAGAATCATTCTTTTATTTTAATCCGTTTTAATCTGAATGGCACAATATTTGAAATTGTGAAAATAACACAATTTCAGAATATCAAATGTGATCTGTTTGTTATGAAAAAGTTGACACAAGTTTTAGTTGCAAATATTTATAGATATTATCGGCGTACAATAACGAATTTGTTTTATTTTTTGTTTTGTCTTTAATTTTAATAAGGAAAAATATTCAGGAAATAATTGTTTCGATGAGAAATGTTGTTTTGTTAATTACCTCTTTTGTTTTGATTATTTTGTGTGTTTGGATTTCTTCGGGTCCGTGCCTACCGAAAACAGAGGTTGATTTTCGATTCAAAAGCGCAGATCAAAATCATGATGATAAATTAAGCCGGAAAGAATTTGAAGAATATATTATTCGTTTCAAAATGTTCCGTCCGATAGATATTATTTCAAAAAATAGTTCCATTCCTGTTGATCAGCCGATAATTGTACAAGAAAAAACATTGAAGAAAACTACGCAGGTTTCCTGTTGTTGCGGCAGAAATTGCCCCTGTTGTGATGCTTGTATGAAGGGCGGTGAATGTAAATGTAACACATGTAATTGTTGTCCTTGTTGCCCAGGTAGATAAATATCTGATTTAAATGTTTGATTGTTTCACTGTTTGATTGTTTCACATTTTTAAGGAAAAAAGATATGAGTATCCCCAAATATCGTTTTGGTTTTACACTTATAGAATTATTGGTCGTTATTACGATCATTGGAGCTTTGATTGGGTTATTACTTCCTGCTGTTCAGGCAGCACGCGGTGCGGCGCGTCGAATACAATGCGCTAATAATCTCAAGCAAATAACTCTTGCTACTCATCACTACCATGATGTTCACCAGTTATTTCCCGCTTCACCGGGTAATCGAGGCGGTGGTCCTTTTGGTGTGAGAACAATTGGTATTTCGGTTCAAGGATTGATTTTGCCTTTTATTGAGCAAAATGCGATTCCTGCGAATTTTGGAATTGATACGTCTGGTAAATCCTTTTTCATTTCACTTGAACAAGGAGCCGGAGCGGGACAAGGTTCTCCCGATGCAATGTTTATGGTTGTAAAACCGGCATTTATTGAAACAGTACAAACTAAAATTGCGTTATTTCGTTGTCCTTCCGATGGCGGTAATGATTTTACAACGGAATTTTCTAATGTAACAGCAACCAGTGTTACTTCTCCAACGCCGATGGCAACTTGTAACTACATGGCATGTGAAGGTTCCGGCACGAATTATTATTATGATAATACGGTCAGAACAGATGGAATGTTTTCGATGAAAACACCTATTGATTTTAGTGCTATTTCTGATGGTTCCAGTAACACTATAGCATTTAGTGAATCGATAATTGGTGATGGAATACGGGGAAGTGCCGGAACAAAAGATAGCGATAAACCGGATTTATCGGCTACTTGGACAAAATCTGCTTATCTTGATTATGGGTCGGCATCCGCTGCTAAGGCTGCTTGGATTAGTTGGTCAATGAATAGTAATATTCCTGGCATTAAAACTCCTGCTGATGTTTGCGGTAACGACACAACAGCTTTTAGTCATTCCGATTTTGTAAATGATACAGGTTTTTTCGATGCGACTCATACTTCTTATTGGCTTGGTTGGCGTGGTTATTCTTGGATGATGGGACGTTCCATGTCAACCGGTTTTTCAACATTTGTTACACCAAATCCTCAACATCCCGACTGGGGAACTGCTGCCGGAGTTGGTTGGTTTACTGCAAGAAGTTTCCATACCGGCGGTGTTAATGTTACTCTGGCAGATGGTAGTGTTCAATTTCAATCCAACACAGTGGGAAGAAAAATCTGGCAACGATTGGGCTGTATCAATGACAACGGTGCTGATTTACCACAATAATGTCAACTATTTATTTTACTTACAAATTATGTAACTTTAACATTTTTTCATAAGGAGAAAACCATGAAAAAAACAATGATTACAATTACTATTATGTTGTTTATCTGTTTTGCGACAATGAAGGCACTTCATGCTTGTGATGGTGTACCGGGTATTGCCGCAGAAGAACTCAACACGCGATTTGCCCAAGCCGATAAAAACGGCGACGGTAAACTGGATCAAACAGAGTTTGCAGACTATTTCGTGTTGATGAAAACACTGAAACCGGTTAATATCATCAAATTCTGTCCGAAAACCGGAGAACCATGTGAACACGAAATCAGTGTGAAAACAAGGTCAAATGTTTCATTGGTTCCCGCTAAATCTGTTATAGAAACTTCCGTTGAGAAAAAGTCAGGCGGAGGATGTTGTGGTGGAGGAGGTTGCGGCGGAAAAAAAACAAATACCGCTGGTTTCAAAGCCGAAACAATCCCTGTTAAATCCATAACGGAAATCTCTGTAAAGAAAGAAAATAATTGTTGTGGGAAATAATTTTATTGAAACCATATTCAAAATAATCTGTCTGTAGTTGTATATTTTATTTCGGAATGTGTTGCTCCAATTAGCAATGAAAGAATTGTACAAATTTAGTACGTAAATATAAAGACGAGCAGACAAATTATTTTGGAACATTTTATTCTAAAAATGAACGAAAACAAGAAAAACACTGTTAATACTGTTGTTACAGTATTTTTCGGAATAGTCATCGGTAGTGTGTCAACAATTTTTATTACATCTGATACAATGTCAGATATTATATCAGACATATATTTTCCGGTACCGAAAACGCAATTTGAATGGACGGATAAAAATCACGACGGTAACGTCAGCAAAAAAGAATTTCGTTCTTTTCTTGCGGCTGACGCACGGATAAAAGCGGAACTAATATGTAACGGAAATGAACAATCGAAGCCGAACCAATCGAAAAATTCTTTACAATTCGTTACGGCAGATAGTAACAAGGATAATTTCGTTTCGAAAGAGGAATTTCGTGCATTTTTAATCGATAATGCCGTTAAAGTTTCCGGCGATAATTTTGTGCAAAAACAAGAGCCGTCTCCGTTCGGAATGACAGACACCGATCAGGACGGGACTGTTTCAAAAGAAGAGTTTCGAAAATTTCTTTTAAATTCCATAGCAACCGAAACAAAAAATGTTGGAACAACAACTTGTGCCGAAGCCGGACATACCGATTGTGCGATTCAAGATATGCCCGAAGAAGTCTGTTGTATGAGTGAGTTCGAATGGAAAAACGGTAACAAAAAATTCACTTACAAAGGACCCACAGAAATAACCGCATCCGCAGATGGAAAAACTCTTTTTATCGTAAACCATGACGCCGACGAAATTGTTGTTTTTGATGCGTTACAAAATAAGATTATCCGGTCATTACCGGTCGGAAAAAATCCCAACGGACTTGTTTTGAGTTCCGATGAAAAGACAATTTATGTAACATCAGGCGGTTATAACGGATGGTTACAGGCGGTTGATTTGATTTCGGGAAAAGTTGTTAAAGAAACGGAAACCGGTCATACACCAATGAAACCTGTTTTGTTACCGAATGAAAAAAAGATTTTCGTATGTAACCGGTTCAATGGTTTTGTTACGGAATATGACTTGCCGGAAATGTCGCCGGTACGCCGCATCAAAACAATCCGTGAACCTTGTGCGGCAGTAGTTTCGAAAGACGGTACGAAAATTTTTGTTGCCAATTATCTGCCGAATGATCCGAACAACTATCCTAATAATCCTCATGAACCGGTCAATGTTGCTGCTTCTGTATCGATTATCAATACTGTTTCTGGAAATACGGAACATCTCCGGTTATCCAATGGAAGTTGTAATCTTACAGGTCTTTGTCTTTCGCCTGATGGACGTTATGTTTACGTAACTCATATTTTATCGCGATTTTATAATGTAACCGATCATCTGGAACATGGTTGGATGAATGCCAATGGAATTAGTATTATTGATGTTACAAACAATCAGGTTTATACGGTTTTGCTTGATGACCCGGAATTAGGAGCCGCCAATCCGCATGGAATTACAACCTCTCCCGATGGTAAACATATTTTCGTTTCTGTTTCAGGAACCGATGAAATAATTATTCTTAATACAGAATTGTTACATAAAAAACTTGCTGCCGGAGAGAGTACGGATTATTCAAACGATTTATCATTTCTCAACGGAATGAAGAAGAGGATTAAATTGAACGGCAAAGGAATAAGAGGAATTAGCGTTACGGATCAAAAAGTTTATGTTGCGATTTATTATGACGATTCGCTCCGGCAAATTAATTTGTCCGATGAAACAGTAACAGAAATATATCTTGGACAGAAAAGAGAGTTGACGCAGGAGCGTGCGGGTGAAATGTACTGGAATGACGCAACACTTTGTTTGGAACAATGGCAGAGTTGTGCCAGTTGTCATCCTGACGGACGAATGACCGGAATGAATTGGGATTTGTTACATGATGGAGCGAATAATCCTAAAAACACGAAAAGTTTGATTTTGAGCAGCGAGACTCCGCCAACAATGTGGCTGGGTGATCGACGTCATACGATGCAATGTACGCGAACAGGTTTTCGTTTCATTATGTTTATGATGCCGCAACGTGAACCGTGTTTTTGTATCGACGAATATCTCAGAACAATAAAACCCGAACCAAGCCCATATCTTGTCAATGGTTGTTTGAGTGAACAGGCGGAACGTGGAAAAATAATTTTTGAAACAACCGGTTGTAGTGTTTGTCATCCGGCTCCGTATTTTACCGACTTAAAAATGTATGATGTCGGCAGTAAAGACCAATATTCCGATCAAAAAATATTTGACACACCAACTCTGATCGAAGTTTGGCGAACTGCACCGTATTTACATGACGGTCGTTACGTTAATATGAAAGATGTGTTCAGATTGGGAAAACACGGTAATAATAACGGTTTAGTCGATCAATTAACAGAGAAACAACTAGATGATCTTGTTGAGTATATTTTGTCCTTGTGAATAATTGGACATCTCTAAAAATTGTTCTAAAAATCGAGATGCTGAAAAATCAATGGTTTCACAAAAATCTATTGTTTAAACTTTTATGGTTGTTTGGCATCGAGTTGAAATTGTTTGTCGAGTTGTTGCCAGATTCGGCGTAATTCTTCGGCTTTTTCCGGTAACTGTTGCGATAAATCTTGTTGCTCCGATCTGTCCGAACTCATGTCATAAAGCCGCCAAATATCATCGCCTTGACGTTTTTTCGCAGTCAAAACAAGTTTGAACTGATCGTCCCGAACCGCATAATTACCTTCGTGCGAAAAATAAATCGGTGAACGCTTTTTGATCGCAACATCACCGGAACCTGAAATCACCGGAAATAAACTTTCACCGGATAATGGTACAAATTTCGTTTCCGTTACAGTGCTTTCCG
>JAISNF010000054.1 GCA_031276415.1 Planctomycetaceae bacterium | reverse complement strand
AGACTGTATATCTTAACCGGTTTGTCCGAATTTGCAATGTGCAAAAAATGCACATTGCTTTTTTCATCAAGTTCTTTTTCATCAAAAATATTGTTGATATGCTTGGTTATAACGGTTCTGTCTCTTTCAAAAAGAAGAACCATCTGTGCCTGTGTCAGCCACACAGTTTCCTCTTCCAAACGCACATCTAACTGTGTTTCGCCGTTTGGCGTTTGATAAATGATGATTTCGCCTTTATTCATATTGCTCAATTTTTCTTATTCAATTTTATCGCAAATGTAGAAATGTTTTTTGAAAAAGCATCTTCTCGAAACAAAAATGCATCTGTCCTTACTTTGAACATGTGCAATTTTTGCACATGTTGATTTTTCTTATTCAATTTTATCGCATTGGTTTTGCTTTCAATATCGTCATGTTGAGTGGAATGTGCAAAAGTTGCAGAAGTTGTTTTTTTCAATTATCGTTCTAAATAGACAGTCGGCAAGGCGTCATCGCTGGCGGCAATATCGTCAATACTCGCATTTTCTACGAGAAATCTTGTCAACGATTTTTCGTCGTTTGCTTTTAAAGAAAGATAAGTGTTGTAATTATCTCCGTACAAACGATCAAGCAAATATTCTTTACGAACACATTGTTCATAAATATTGAAAACCGCTTTGACGCATTTATGTTTTAGAATCGTATCATCAGTGCCGGTCGCAAACATGATAGATTTTGCAAGAAATTTGTACGTAAAGTTATCATAAATATTACCCGATATAACGTTATCTAAATAGGCTTGAGTAAAATTCGCCGCAACCAATGCAAGCGTTTTCATGCCCGCTTCAATCTGCATTTGGTTTAAACCGGAATTTTCAGTGTAAGCACTATCAGGACGACGATAATAATGATAGTAAACAAAATCCGATGAAAGAATCTTATTCGCCTTGAACATTGCGTGATAAAGAAAAACAAGGTCTTCCGCCATTGTCAAATCTTCGGGAAAACGGATGTTATTGTTGCGAATAAGACTCGTCCGATAAATTCCAGTCCAAAATGTTCCAAGTATTTGCGCTTCCCAAAACCGGACATGATAATTGGGAACTCCAATAATTTCATTACCGTCGTAATCAAATTGTTTCCGATTTCCGTTCACAATATCAGCGCCGCGATCTTTGGCTTTACGATATAATGTTTCGTAAAATTTCGGTTCTACCGCATCATCAGGATCAACAAAACCAAGATACTCGCCTTCCGCTACATCAAGTCCGGCATTTCGTGCAGCAGAAACGCCGCGATTTTCTGTGAAAGTAATCACTTTAACACGATTATCTTTTGCCGCATAATCACGTTGAATAGACAATGAATTGTCGGGTGAAGAATCATTGATCGTAATTATCTCAATTTCCCTGAGCGTCTGTCCGCAAAGACTACCTAAAGAACGATGTAAATATTTCTCAACATTCCAAACCGGTACAATAATTGAAACTTTCGGCGCAGACATTTTCGAATATCAAGTTAAAAAGAAAGATACAAAAATTTGTCGTTAATTAAAGGCGTTTCATTAACAGAAAACAGTTCAATCCAATCTGATTTGTAACGTCTTTGTATCATCAGATTGGATCAAATTGGATTGAACCGGATTAGAATGTTGACAACATTTCGGTCAATGCCGTAATTTCAAACATTTCCCTGATGTTATTCGAAACATTTTCAAACGTACTTTTTGTTTTACCAATAACCACGGCGAGTTCGTTCCCATTTAGTTCTACCGTTTTGGGTTGTCCATTTTTGATCAGTAAACCAAATATATCGTTTATCGAATTCCCGTAACCATTTTCGCCGCCCATCTTCGTCCAAACGCCAATACGCATATTCAAAGAGTTTCAGCAAACCTTGAATCAGAACACAATCAAAAGTATAGGGAAGATCGACTAAACCGCGATCATAAAACGTATTGATTTTGTGAAGTCGGGAATCAAAAAACTGACAATATTTCTCCGGCGTCAATGGTTCATGTATTAGACTGTCGGGACGTTGAAAATAATAGTAATAATTTCCGGGTAAACAAAGGATTGTTTTACAAGCCAAGTAAAATTCCGGCAAAAATAAAGTGTCTTCATAAAACTGCCCGACAGCAAAACGGCGATCACCGAAGAAACTCCGTCTACATAATTTTCCCCAAACAACCATTGTTAAAAGCGGTTCCTGATCAAGATATTCTTTCCAAAAGTCGATAGCAGGATAAGGACCTTGCAAATAGATTGGTCGTGAAGGACAAGTGAACGGTACTGGAAAACCTTCTTCCGTAGCAATAACAGCCTTACAAAGTGTTATCAAATCAGGCTTGTATTCTTGGAATAATTTATGAAGGAGGACATACATATCCGATGTAATCCAATCATCACTGTCAATAAACGAAACGTATTCACCGGTTGCAGCATCAAGTCCCGTATTGCGAGCCGCTGCGACACCGCCATTGGGGGTGTGAATGGCACGAACACGCTTATCTTGTTCCGCATATTGGTCACAAATTGCGCCGCTGCCGTCGGTTGAACCATCGTCGATCAAAAGAATTTCAAGATCGTTGTAAACCTGATTCAATATCGAATCAACACATCTTTTAAGATATTTTTCCGTATTATAAACCGGTACAATAATAGAAATCGTTTCACTCATAATATTTCTCCTAATAATTAAAGGGTTCATTCTAAAACAAAACAAAAAACAATCAAATTATCCAAAACACTGAAATATCGTTCAACTTTCTTTTCAAATACGATTTTCAAATACTTCAAATGCCGTGAATAACGAAACGAATTATAAATCGCTGCGGCTTCTTGTCAAGTAGGTCTTCACGATGTAATAATTCCAGTGCGGCGGCAATATCCTTGTCTGCGAAAAAAAAAATACCATTCTTGTACTTTAATTTTTTCGTTCATAAAGTATTTTACCCGTTTGCTCAATTTCATTAACGAAATCGTAACCGCATTCTTTAAGCATGTTTAATTCTTTTCGTGAATAAATGATCAAATCTTTTGGATAATCCATTCCGCGTATCAATCTACTCAATGATAAATATCTGTCCATTTTTTCCCGATAGGACGAAGCGACAACATCATTATCAATAACAACCATTAAAAATCAATATCACTATCTTGAGTTACCGTTCCTTTGGCGTATGAACCAAAAAGAACAATCCGCAATATCGGTTCACTCGAATCAAGAAGCCGTTCAACTATTTCGTTCAACACAACAGAAATATCTGAATTTACATTTATTTTTATCATTACTGTATTTCACCGCTCCTACGAAAAGTTCAGGTGGACTGATTGATAACATATTGATGACATTATCGAATGCGGTAATGACGCTTTTGAACGGATAATTTCCCGCGTGAAAAATCCCACTGAAACATCCTAAAATATTACGTTTTGCGGTGTTAGTATTTTTGAGTTCGCAACATAATCTCAGCAGCAAATTTTTATTGCTAATCGCAAAACGTAATATTTTAACCAAACATTTTAACCCATATTTTAACCCATATTTTAAGCAATTACAAATCTAAAAAATCTAAAATCGGATATTAACTAAACATCAACTAAATTTTTTAAGTTCGTCAATTTTATCGGTTTTTTCCCATGTGAAATCGGGGTCATTGCGTCCGAAATGCCCGCCTGCGGCGGTTTTACGGTAGATTGGTCGCCGCAGATCAAGCGTTTTAATAATTCCGCTTGGTGTTAGCGGAAAAACTTCACGGATAATTTGCGACAATTTTTCTTCGGGAATTTTTGATGTTCCTTGTGTCGCAACGGAAATACTGACGGGTTCCGGTACACCGATAGCGTATGCCAATTGAATTTCACAAGCATCCGCCAGACCTGCTGCAACAATATTTTTGGCGACATAACGAGCCATATAAGCGGCACTTCGATCAACTTTTGTGGGGTCTTTACCGCTAAAAGCACCGCCGCCGTGTGATGCCCAACCGCCGTAAGTATCCACAATAATTTTGCGACCGGTCAAACCGCAATCACCGTGCGGTCCTCCGACCACGAATTTTCCGGTTGGATTGATGTAATACTTAACATTTTTGGTATCAAGGTCTTTCGGCAAAAGCGGTTGAATAATATTCGGAATAATATAATCCGCAATTCCTTTTTGATCAATATCGGGATCGTGTTGAGTCGAAACGACAATGGTATCAACCCGAAGCGGTTTTAATCCGTCAAATTCTATGGTAACCTGACTTTTGCTGTCGGGACGAAGCCATGAAACATCGTTATTGAAGCGGGCTTCGGTTAATTTATTCGTAATCCTGTGGGCAAGAGCGATTGGGAGCGGCATCAATTCCGGCGTATGATTACAGGCGTAACCAAACATCAATCCCTGATCACCCGCTCCAATTTCTCCGGCGTGCCGTCCGTCTTTGTCATCGTCAACACCTTGTTTAATATCAGGACTTTGCCGATCCAACGATACCATCACGGCACAAGTATCTGCACTAATACCCCATTCGTCATTGATATATCCAACCTTGCGAATAGCATCGCGAACAACTGTTTGATAATCAATTTTCGCTTTTGTGGTAATTTCGCCGGCGATGATTGCAATACCGGTTGTAACCAATGTTTCACAAGCAACACGGCTATAGGAATCTTCTGTGAACAATGCATCCAGAACACTGTCGGAAATTTGATCCGCCAATTTATCGGGATGTCCCATACTGACCGCTTCACTTGTAAATAATTTTTTAGACACGTCAAAACTCCTTTTTCTAAAAATTTTTATATCACCTAGTATTTAACTAGGAATTTGTGAAAAACTATTAACCAACATATTACCGAAAACAACAATCTCTTGCAAGGCGAAAAATGAAGTATTCTAAAATATTTTCTTTATTTTCTTAAAAAAATTATTCCTGTCCGCAAAATATAAAACAAGTCCGCAGATTATCGCAGATTATTTTAATAATAATTATCTGCGATTATCAGTGTCCTCTGCGGACTTGTTTATCAGCGTTATTTGCGGATAATTTTTGTTTTCGTTTATTTTGTGGTAAAATAAATTTAACAATTACATTAGGGAACATCTAATAACGAGTTTTTTTATTAACCACAGAGAACGCAGAGGAATTTTTAATTGGAATCAAATCGTTATTTAATGACAAATTCTAAAAAACTACTTTTTTAGACAAAAAAAAATATTTACAAGTCCTTATTTTTAAGGATGTGATTTTTTAAAATTCCTCTCTGTGAACTCTGTGTTCTCTGTGAACTCTGTGGTTTTAAAAAGTAAATTTGAGTTTTTAGAAGTACCTATTACGTTTGAAATTCAATTTGAAATTTAAACTGTCGTTTGTTCGTCATGCAATATCGTTATAAAATACTGATTTTTTCAGGAATAATTATTTTACTGGTTTTGGGCTGGTATTGTCCGCAGTTGGCGGTTTATCCGATGGCGGTATCGCCATTACTTGTACCGATTCATTTGTCCGGTTTTACAATATTTATAGCAATATTTATCTCGTTGCTTCTTGCGTTATTCTGTTTCGTAAAACATCGGATACTTTGCCAAACCGTTTGTCCGCTTGGTTTCTGTTTTCATACAATCAGTAAAATACGAAACAAAATCATCGGCACAAAACAGTTGTTACCGCATTTCGTAACGTTTCCGAAAATCGGAATTTTTCTTGCGGTTTTTACGTGGTTTGGTTCTTTATTTGGAGTTACAGGATTTCTCTGGCTTGATCCTTTTGTCTTGTTTAGTTCACCGTTTCGCGGTTTATCACCTCTTTTGCCGATTTTCGTTATTTTGTTAATTGTTTCTTGTTTTGCGTCGTCGTTTTGGTGCAGACATTTTTGTCCGCTTGGAGGAACGCAGGATTTATTGTACATTTCCGGTACAATATTTCATCGCCGTTCAAAAATTGTTTTTTTGAAACGCCGTCATTTTTTGGGATTTAGTTTGAAACTGTTATTTTTGGGAATTTTGTTTGAATTAAGTCGGCGTTGTACGCTAAAAAATGCAGTGTCAATTCCAATTCGTCCTCCCGGTGCGATTCATGAAAAATTATTTTTGTCACGTTGTACACGTTGCGGAGCCTGTGTGCAAGCCTGTCCAACTTCATTGCTGAAAACAAAATATTTTGAAACGTCAATTCTTGATTACGGTACACCTTATGCTGTTTTTGATTCGGCGTGGTGTGATGTTTCATGTACGAAATGTGGTCAGGTTTGTCCAAGCGGTGCTCTGCAAAAAATTTTGCCTGCTGAAAAACAGAAATTCAAAATTGGGCTTGCCATTCTTACGTTTGAATATTGTCGTCTTTACGATGATCGGGAATGCAGTATTTGTGGTCGCGAATGTCCGTTTGAAGCCATAACTTTCGAATGGTCGGAATCTGAATATCGCAGAATACCAATTATTGATACTGAAAAATGTACAGGTTGCGGGCGATGTGTTATTACTTGTCCTGTCGAACATGACCAAACCAAACCACTCCGTATTGTGTGTAACAGTTTATTTTCTTAACCACAAAAAAACGTCCGCAAATGACGCAGATAATCGCAAATGATTTTAATAATAATGATCTGCGATGATCAATGTCCTCTGCGGACTATTTTAAAAATAATCGGTGTAATTTTGCGGACGTTTTTTTTCTATTCGGGTAATTCAGGGACGATGGCTTTGTGTTCTTTTAATGTTTCTTTAATTGTTTCAATTTTCA
>JAISNF010000010.1 GCA_031276415.1 Planctomycetaceae bacterium | reverse complement strand
TTTTGGTAATAATTCCGCTTGCGACACTATCAACTATACATTCTCAACTATTAATGAGGTTGTTGGTCAATTTTTCGTAACCGTTCATGGTATTTTTTTATTATTTAATGATTTTGTTGATTTTTCTTCGTCCCGATAGGGACGGTATTTTCATAACCGCAGGTCTTTGACCTGCGGTTGAAAGTCCGCCGCCCACAACTCTGCCCCGCAAGGGGCAGCACTTTTTGCGTTAAATAATATCCTGCCCTTTCAGGGCAGAAAGGACGGGTGGATTTGTTACCGCAGGTCGTTGACCTGCGGTTATGAAAGTTACGCCCTTATCAGGGCGAATATTGGGCGACCATACATTAAAAAACATCCGCTAAATATCCGTGAACGGTTACAATTTTTCTAAAAAATATTTCACAAGTTCTGTATTCGCCAATATATTTTCTGTAAAATTGCCCCTCAGTTCTGAAAACTTAACCGCAAAGTCTATGGACTTTACCGTAAAGTCTATGGACTTTGCCGTAAAGTCTATGGACTTTGTCGTAAAGTCTATGGACTTTGTCGTAAAGTCCATGGACTTTGCCGTAAAGTCCATGGACTTTGCCATAAAATTAGGCAATTCTGACGCAGGTTGAGGTAAACGCGGCGCAGGTTGTGGTAAACGCGGCGCAGGTTGTGGTAAACCTGACGCAGGTTGTGGTAAACGCGGCGCAGGTTGTGGTAAACGCGGCGCAGGTTGTGGTAAACGCGGCGCAGGTTGTGGTAAACCTGACGCAGGTTGGGGTAAACACGGCGCAGGTTGGGGTAAACCTGACGTAAAATTAGATAATTTTACGCCCAGAAAGGTCGGAGGAAAGCAAATTGAAAACATTTTGGTAATAATTCCGCATCGCGAAACTCTCCATTGTTCACTCTCAACTCTCCATTGTCCACTCTCAACTCTCCATTGTCCACTCTCAACTCTTCATTGTTCACTCTCAACTATCCATTGTCCACTCTCAACTCTCCATTGTCCACTCTCAACTCTCCATTGTCCACTCTCAACTATCCATTGTCCACTCTCAACTCTCCATTGTTCACTCTCAACTCTCCATTGTTCACTCTCAACTATCAACTAATCAGCCTCCCCTCTTGAATTATTAAATTGGTTAAAATATTATAAAGAAACGTTTGAAACGAAATGAAGGACGTTGCCGAAAATAAGAATCAGAACCGCAAAAGCAACGGCTCAAAACTATTTAGGTAACTTCTAATAACTGGTTTTTTTGTTTAACCACAGAGAATATAGAGTTCACAGAGAAGAAAATTTTAATTTTATAAAGTTATTTTAGATCATAAAGTCAAATATTAAATAAAGGGAACTTCTAATAACTATTTTTTTTATTAACCACAGAGGACACAGAGAACACAGAGGAATTTTTTAATTGGAATTGAAACGTTATTTAATGGTAACGTCTAAAAAACTATTTTTTAGACGAAAAATATTTACAAGTCCCTATTTTTAAGGATGTGATTTTTTAAAAACAATGTTTTTAGAAGTTCCCTAATATTATCATTGACTTTTGATCTAAAATAAATTTTTAAAATTTCCTCTGTATTCTCTGTGTCCTCTTGTAATTAATAAAAATAAATTTATGGTTTTTAAAAGTTCCTTTAACTATTTAATATTAACCTTTTAACCATTAGGCAATTTCTAAATAATCGGCTCTTTATTTGAGCACAGTTTGTTTAACTACAGAGAACACAGAGAAGAAAATTTTAATTTTATAAAGTTATTTTAGATCAAAAGTCAACTATTAAATAATATTTTGATTCCAATTAAAAATTTCCTCTGCGCTCTCCGTGTCCTCTGTGGTTAATAAAAATATATTTGTGGTTTTTAGAAGTTTCCTTTAGAATTCATGAATCTGTGTTTTAAAATAATTCTGTTAAGCGGTTTGGTTGCCGTTTTGGTATTGTTGATGTCTTGTTTTGGTGTTGCGGAAACGCCGGAAACGGTTATTACACCGGAGAACATATTGCAAGAACCAACCGTCTTGCCGGAATCGTCAATAGAAACAACAGCAACACCGGCAATACCAGCAGCAACAACGGCAATACCAACAATACCGGTTCCGCCAAAATCCGAACGCCAAGAACCTTATCGTGTTTTTTTTCCGGTTGATTCGTCTCAGAAAAATGTCGGCAACACGGTTTATATTCCGATGGAGTTTCTGCAATTATTGTCGCGGAACGCCAGAATTACCGGCGTCGAACCGCTTCATCAATGGAATATTGAACGGGCAGAATATCAAGGTTCGCTCGTCCACAACCCGCTCACTCAAGATATTGAATTGGCAGACGATTTCAAAGCAATTTTCGACATCAATCTGGATTCGGAAAATGTTACAATCGTTTTTCCATTGCTGCCGCTTTTTCAAGACCGCGCTTTTTGGAATTCCAAACCAATTCAGGCAACCCGACGAACATCAACAAATAAAGAAAATAATTTTCTGGTTTTTAATATCGAAAATGAAAAAAAAGGCAAACATCAATTGGAAATTTCTCTTGCCCCAAAACCGGAAGAACATGATAAAACACGACGAATTGCTTTGAATATTCCCAAAGTTCCAAACGCTGTTCTCCGCTTAAAAACGCCGCAAGACGCTCCGGTAATCAATGTTTCCGAATGTTTGGGAGCCGTTACGCCCAACTCGTTGACCTCGCCGAATTTGGTTGCGGAAATCGGCGCTTCGGATAAACTTGTTTTCTCCTGGAACAACGAATTAAACCGCGGCGTCTCGACAACCTCCGAAGTCGAACAATTTTTCCGGCTCTGGGCAAAATCAACTCAAGTCGAAATGCGAACTTATTTTCGTTTCCGCATCGAAGGCGGACGCGTTCCTTCGCTTCATTTTCAAACCGACCCGCGTTGGCATCGTTCCGGTCCGTTTCATTGCGAAGAATATCCGATTGACCAAACGGAAACCTATCTTGATTCCGCCGGTCAGGATAACGGAACTTCGTTACAAAATGAAATTACACGATTGAATTTCAAAACGCCTGTTTCAGGAATTTTGACGGTAAGTGCCGGTTTTGTTCTTCGCGATTTCAACGGAATCGGCAAAGTCCGTTTGCCGCAATTCCGGGCGTTGCAATCGCGGATCACAAAATCAATGCTTGCCGTTTTCGCGGATCCGGTCATGGAACTCGATTATCCCAAGATTGGTTTGGGAACCGGTTTTGAAACAAATTTCCCAAGTTCGGGAAATGAAGAACAACCATTAGCCGAATATGATTTGACCAAAACGGAACCGTCCTGGTTGTTGGCGATTCGGACAAAAAATCAAATTCCAACGGTCAAATGGAATCAATCGGTTTGTTTTGATGACGGTGATTCCGGTTTGTTTTGCCGCGGCGAATTTTCGTCCGTGAGAGAAGTCTTTTTGCAACGGTTTTCCATTCCCGAATCGTTTCGGATTGAATCGGTTGAAGTCCGCGATGCACGGCAAAATCCGGTCGAAACTCGTGTTGCGGAAATAACCCCCGATTCAACCAATGGAAAAACCGCCGGAAAAAGATTGCATCGGATTATCTTTTTCAAACGAGCCGTTTCAGGAAATTATTCGATAACAATTCAAGGAAATTTCGCAACCAAAATAAATACACGCGAACAAACTTCCGAACCGCTTCCTTTGATTATTTTTGACGAAGTGCAGACGGAAGAAAAATTATTGAACATTTTTCGGACTTCGGCGGTTGTTGCGAAAATCAAGGCGAAAGAAAACTATTGGCTCGCATCGGAACTTGCGCCGGTTGCGCCGAAACTATTTCAAAATTCGCTGCCGTTGTCTTCGTGGAGAGGAAAAAATCCGCCAGATCTGCCTGAAAAATCTCCAGCGGAAAAATCTTTGCCGGAAAACAAACAAACAACTCAAGCATCATCAAACGATTGGGAATTTCAATCGCCGATATTTTCGCTTGTTCCCAATAAACCGCTCATTCAAGGCGAACAAATTACAACTATTTCGCGAAGTATTACGGATGTTTGGAATGTTACGTTTGATGTTCTTTGGAATATTTCCGGCGGGGAACTGGAGACGCTCCAATTCCGTTGGGACGAGCAATGCGGTTCAACAATTTCAATTGAACCGGCGGTTCCGTTTACTCTGGAACAAAATGACGGTAACACGCATCTGATTTTGTCACCAAAAATTCCCTTTTCCGGTCAACATCATTTTCGAATCAAGGCGGCGTTAAATGCTGCGGGAATTTCTGTTTCCGTTCCGAAATTGATTCCCGAAATTGACAAGGCGGAAAAAATTGAAACCAAAACGTATGTGATTGTACCGCGTTATGCGGACGGAGAACTGATTCCCTGGAACCTGAACCGTCTTGAAACAGTTGATGACGCAACACGAAAACAGTTGGAAGAAAAAACGGCAAAACTGCCGGAGGAAAATAAAGTATCAATTCCCGGTACGGTTATTACGGTGCCGGAAGGAATCACTTCTCCAAACGGAACGGTTCGGACAATTGTTGTTCGCGAACCCGTATTGGAGAGCAATTCCCATCTATTTCTTCATGCAACAGGCAATGGAGAAGATTTTACCGCAACAATAACACGGAAAAATTTACCGTCGGTTGTGAGTCTTTACGACATGAACATTTTTATTCAGAACAACGGTGTTTTATTTGGTTGTGCAACAGTTGATCTGAAAAGTCGGGGGCAGGACAATTTCCTTTTGCGAATGCCGACGGATTATGAATTGATTCGTGTAACATGTGCCGGTATTGCATCGAAGGGAATGAAGTTATCGGACGAGCAATGGAAAATCGATCTCTGGTCAAGTGATTATCCGCAACGTGTTAAAATCATTTTTCGGGGACAATTAACCTCCAATGAAATTTCAGGACAACCGTTGACCTTATCGCAATTGACTCAGGAAAAACATACCATATCATTACGTTTTCCCGTCTTGGAAGGAGTTTCCGTACAACAAACGCTTTGGACGGTTTCATTGGAAACGCCGCATGACGGTTTTTTTTCGCCGTTTGATATTTTGATACATCGTAACCATAATGGTTTGGAAGTCAGTAACGTTTTTTCCGATCATATTCCTGTGTCGGAAAACAAGGCAATACAGACATTGCTCAAACTCAATTTAATTCGTTTGAACAATCTTCTTGTTGTTTTAAATTCTGTTTCCACGCCGCCGCCGGCACGTTTTGAAGAAGTCAAACGGTGGTTTGCTTATTGGCAGAAAGAATGGTTTGCCGCTGTCAACACAGTGGAATATCAAACGAAAAATTTTCCGGCAACTCTCCAATCCGGCAATCATGAACTTATTCTTGATTCAATAAATCCGGCAGCCAATGCGGCGGTTTCCGGTTTTGCGGGAACGATTCTTGAATCAAAAAATATTCCGATGTCGATTGAGGCGTTAATGCAACGTTATCAAACGGAGGTTTCGGCGAAATTTTTGTCCGGTATTCCAGAGGGTAATCGGCAACGGTCTCAATTATTGTTTTCAAATTCACCGTTTCTTTGGCACGGCAACATGACAACGGACATCTCCTATTTTTTTGGTGTGAACGAAGATTCGTTCAATGAAATTTGTTTAACTTCGCATCCACAAGGTTATCATTTGCCGTTCTTTTTGCGTAACCGTTTATTGAATCATTTATTACTTGGGTTGGCAATTCCGGTTTTTCTTTTAATTTTATCGATACGTTTTCATCTTTGGGATTTATTTTTTCAATTTCCTCATTTTTGGGGATTTGCGGTGGGATTATTGTTTTGTAATTTATTTCCGCCCGGTTTTTTGGGAATGGTGATATTATTGTTGACTTTTTTCTCCTTTTGTTATCCTGCTTTGCCTCGACATCGTGAATTTTTTGAACCGAAACAAAGTTAGCGGTATTATTTTACATAATTATTTTATGCAATTATTTTACACAATTATTTTACACAATTATTTGTTCAATATTTAATATTCTGAAAAAGTCATGTTAAATGCGTTTTCTGTTGACGTGGAAGATTATTATCAAGTTGGGGCATTTGCCGGAATAATTTCGCCGAATGATTGGGATTTATGGGAATCGCGGGTTGTTGCCAATACTTACAAGATGCTTGATATTCTTGATTCCGCTTCAAAACCGGTGAGTGGGACATTTTTTGTACTGGGTTGGATTGCGGAGCGGTTTCCAACATTGGTTCGAGAGATTGCCAATCGCGGTCATGAAATTGCGTCGCATGGTTTTATGCATCAATTAGTGTACGAGATGACGGAAACGGAATTTCGAAACGATGTTCGCCGCACGCGTTTATTGTTGCAGGAACAATCCGGTCAACCGGTCATTGGCTATCGTGCTCCGAGTTTTTCCATTGTTAAACGAACACCTTGGGCGCATCGCATTTTGGTTGAGGAAGGTTATTGTTACGACAGCAGTGTTTTTCCGATACATCATGATTTACACGGCAACGCCGATGCTCCGCTTGAGATTCACGATATAACAACGGAATCGGGAGTGATTCGTGAATTTCCTCCGGCGGTTATTCGGTATTTGGGACAGAATTTACCGACTGGCGGCGGCGGATATTTTCGGTTTTTTCCTTATTTTGTAACAGTTCGTTGGCTTCATTCGATCAACGTTTCGGGCAAACCGTTTGTATTTTACATTCATCCGTGGGAGGTTGATCCGAAACAGCCGCGAATTTCCAATGCTCCGTTGAAAAGCCGTTTCCGGCATTATCTGAACTTGCATCGGACAGAATCACGGCTAAAACATTTGCTCAACGATTTTAATTTCGCACCGATTCGAAATATATTAAAACTTGAATCATAATCGCTGAAATATAAAAACGATAATATTCCGCCAATATTTTTGTACACACAATTTTTCAATTGGTCATTAGTCAATATTGATATTAGTCAAGAAAGTTTCCTTCTTTGAGACGTTGCGGAACATATTGCTCCGTAACAAAACTGATGTTACGATTTGTTAATGCCTCAACTTCAAGTTTGAAACCGTTTGTAAGCATCGTTTCAATTTCTTTTTGCCAAGCCCTTTTCTTAATAAACCACGGATATTCCGCAATCTGTTTAGCACGTTTACGATCTTGGTCATTGAGTGAAATCTTCACGCTGTCGGAAAGTTGGCATCGGGCAAAATCAATACTACGCAACCCAAGAAATTTTGCATCAGGAATTGCCATCCGTTGCGATTCAAACGCCAGATTGATCGAACCTTGCTTGATCACACTGTAAATGTAATATCCCCACGGATCATTATCAAGAAGACAGTAAACCGGTAACTTTAATTCATTGTGTAACCGATACAACAATCGCCGCACACCACGCGGAGGCTGTCCCCCTCCATGTGTTAAAATACAAGAATGTTTCTTCCAGAATTTATCTTCGTTAAAACGTTGCCAGACAGTACCCTTTTCAACATGGAGAATAAATTGAGCAGTACATTTTTTGAACTGAATAATATTCGGTTCAACAATTGATGGAATTCCGTAACCGCCGCTTCCCATGCGAGTACAATCAATTTCGTCACCCTTATCGACAATAATAATATTGCCGACCATATTCCCTTTATTTTCCGCCGCAAGATGAAGTTCTTCGCGAAGGGAATTAAGAATAACCTCAATATCTTCAATAATCGTATCACATTCACCTTGTTCGTCAAAAGTTTCTTCCTTGACGCCGTCAATCGTGTGTTTGAGCAGATAATACAAACCTCTGATGCTTGTCGATTTTCCCTGCTCAATAAGTTGTTTTGCTCCGCTGGCAACAAGCATTGTCTGCATAAAACTTTTCGCTTGCGATAAATTAAAAAGTTGCCGTTGCGAAGTACGTTTTCCCATTTCAATGATTCGTTTCCGCTCATTGAAATTCACATTCGACAAAGCCCGAACCGGAATATCAACCGCCGGATCCTTTTTCCGTTTCGCTTGTTTGGTAACAAGCCCCGCCATATTAACAAGATTTTCAAGCGTTTGAATATCTCGTGCGCTTAATTTAACTTCCGTATTTTTCGCCATGTGATAATTAACTGTACTTTCTTTCAAATACTCAACAAGAATAAATTTTTATGCAACATTATCTTTTTGAGTTTTCGTTTGAATACAAAAATGTATGGATTATTTCTGCACAAAATACTTTAAAGATTTTCGTTTTAAATT
>JAISNF010000655.1 GCA_031276415.1 Planctomycetaceae bacterium | reverse complement strand
TGATGGAATAGTTATTTCAAATAATTTTGTATCTTTTAAGTGAATCAATAATGCATCGGATTTATCATATTCTGATGAAATTTCATTCATTGGTATTGGCGGCATAAATTCGATATTGTTCAATTTAAGTTCAGTTGCCCGATTCTTTAATTCGTTTACTTTAACTCCGGGACCAATTAACCGAAATCGTATATTTTTGTTTTGATTTTTCAAACGCAAAGCGGCTTCAATTACTGTTTCTAATGCCTGACCTATTCCCATATTTCCGGCGAAGAGAATTGTGAATGCTTGTTCTTGCGTTCTCTTTTGTACTTGAGCAATTCGCATTGATTTTTCATTACACCAATTATGAATCACTTCAATTCGTTCCGATTTTACTCCTCTTTTGATCAGGTTTTCCTTAAAACCAGAAGACAATACCATTAATCCATCCATTTTTTTATAAAACTTGTTACATTGTCTTGTAAGTATTTTGTTCAAAAAATTATTTTTTAACATTCCTGATTCCATTACTGATTCAGGCCAAAGGTCTTGCACGGTAACTACAATTTTACTTCGGCGAAATAAACGAAATAACGATGACGCCCATCCAAGTGTGGGTAGGTTATAACAAAATATAATGTCATGTTTTTTATTGCAAAATTGACCGATTGTTGCAGCGCTAAATCCGAAACTGGTATAATTTAAAATACGTTGAATAGCGGAACGATTATGACTTGGAAAAAGTGGGATACGAACAATTTTGACTCCATCCATATATTCAACTTGTCGTAAACGTAACCGATAACCGTTATAAATTTTACCTTCAGGGTAATTGGGATAACCTGTTAAAACATCAACATGATGTCCATACGAAATCAATTCCTTTACAAAATTTATTCCGATAAATGTCGGTTCCGGATCAAAAAATTGTGTCAGGTATAAAATGTTCATTTTATTTCTTTCGCCAAACAACATTATTGACGTAATTTGTATAACTTAAAATAATTCGTACAATTTTTTCCGAAACGTTTGGTATGTTGTAATCATCAACAATTTGTAATAATCGTTCTTTACCGCGCGGTTGTTTTTGTAAAATAATGATTGCCTCTTCGATTCGGTTCCATTCAAGCCCCGTCAACATTACCGATGCTTCCTCCATTCCTTCCGGTCGTTCATGAGCGTTGCGCAAATTCAATGCCGGAAAGTTTAATATTGACGATTCCTCTGTAATCGTACCACTATCACTCATCGCAACAAACGCATTCAACTGTAAATTATTGTAATCATAAAAACCAAGCGGTTTCATTAATTCAATAAGCGGATTTAATGTTATATTATTAGCATCAATCTTTTTTCGTGTTCGCGGATGTGTTGATACAATAATTCGTTTGTTATATTTTGTTGCGAGATTATTGAGTACCTGAATCAATTTATCAAACTGTTCCGAATCATCAATATTTTCTTCACGATGAGCGCTGACAACAAAATATTCATATTTTTCCAATTTCAAACGTTGTAATACGTCCGATTGTTCTATTTTATTTTTGTAATAATAAATAACTTCGTACATCGGACTTCCTGTTTTAATAATTCGGTCAGGCGGCAAGCCTTCGTGTAATAAATATTCGCGGGAAATGTTGCTGTACGGCA
The DNA here is from genome assembly GCA_031276415.1 of Planctomycetaceae bacterium. Taxonomy (GTDB): domain Bacteria; phylum Planctomycetota; class Planctomycetia; order Pirellulales; family Thermoguttaceae; genus WRKP01. Next base: position 1,613 of record JAISNF010000655.1, on the reverse strand, counting down.
TATTAATGTCGCTAATATGATCAACAATTTTACGGTTAATCTCTTCAGGAACACGTTGATCAAAACAACGATTTCCCGCTTCCATGTGAAACACCGGAATTTTACGGCGTTTGGCGGCAATGGCTGCTAAACAGGAATTGGTATCGCCAAGTAACAATATTGCATCCGGTTGAATCTCACCGAGTAATGTATCAGTTTTCGCAATGACCATTCCAATTGTTTCTGCTGCGGTTTTTCCTGCCGCTTCGAGAAAATAATCCGGTTTGCGAATTTGAAGGTCGTCAAAAAAAATCTGATTAAGTTCATAATCATAATTTTGTCCCGTATGAACAATTTTATGTTCCACATATTTATCCAACGCCGCCATCACACGCGACAAACGAATAATTTCAGGACGAGTTCCAATAATCGTTGCAACTTTCATTTTTTTATAATGGTATTTCTAATTACTTGTTTTTTAACCACAGAGAACACCGAGTTCACAGAGAGGAAGTTTTTAACGTTATTTCTAATTGGAAATAATAATAAATCAAAAATAAAATTTAATTTCCGTTTAACAATTTTCTCTGCGTTCTCTGAGGTTTAAAAAATAGATTATATTTTAAAATGTTTTATTCCATCTTTTATTATTTTTGTATTGAAATTTATAAGTAATCCTGTTGTTATTTTTTATAAATGATATTAAAAGTTAAAGTAAAAACATATTCAAAAAAATCTCTTAAAAAATTTTCCTCTCTGTGAACTCTGTGTTCTCTGTGGTTAATAAAAAAGAGTGATTAAAAGTTCCTATAATTAAATTTCAACCGGTACAAAAAATGTATCGGTTTTATTTGTATCGAATATTTCGCTTGACCAGAACAGAGTAATCAATTCAGTTGTTCCGGTATTGGTAATATTGTGCGTATAACCTGGCGGAATCTCTACAATTCGGTAATCATCACCTTTCACCGGAAATTTCATAATTTCCGTACCGTGAATGTGACGAAAACAAATAACCGCTTCACCGGAAATAACCATAAATTTTTCTGTTTTGGTATGATGATAATGATTTCCCCGTGTAATTCCCGGCTTTGTTTTTGATACAACCATCTGCCCAAAAAACTTTGATTTGACAAGTTCCGCCAAATTACCGCGAGGATCCGTTTTAATTTCCGTTCCGTATTCCCATCGTTCTTTTGGAACGTAGGATAAATATGTTGCGTAAAGTTGTTGGTTAAACCGGTCTGAAAAATCGGGAATCAATAACGTCGTTTGCATTTCATGAAAAAAACGAATCCGTTCCGCTAATTCTCCGACAGTGATATTTTTACATGGAATTGCCGATGGTTCGACAAAATAATTGTTGCGTTTTGGTTGTTCGGTCATTTCTTTTATAAATGCAGCAATAACATCATCAACATACGACAAATCAAAAACATAATTGGGATCATTGATTTGAATTGGTAAACCGTTCGCAATATTATAACAAAATGTTGATGTAACGGCATTGTAATTTGGACGCGACCATTTACCAAACAAATTTGTCAAACGAAAAATCGAAAGTTTAATTTCATCTTTTTCTGCGGCATTTTCAAGGATTTGTTCGGCGTTTCTTTTACTTTGTCCGTATGGAT
>JAISNF010000612.1 GCA_031276415.1 Planctomycetaceae bacterium | reverse complement strand
TCGTGTTACTAATTCGGATTCGCTTAATCGGAATAACGGCATTTGTAAAAAAATCATTTTCAGTTTATCAAAAAAGACGTTGTTTTCCTGATCTTTCAACATTACGACACGATGTAATAGTCTATGCTCTTTCTCTTCATCATATTCAAAATCTAATATCGCAATAAGAAATATCGGATTGAGTTTAAAATTCCAATCCCCTTTTTTCGCTTGAGACTGGATGGGAAACGATAAATAAAACAAGGATCGATCTTTGAAATAGATTTGTTTTGCCTTTTGCATTTCAACGGTGAACAATTCGTCATGTTCACCAACACACGCAATATCAAAGATCGCTTTGCGGTCAATAATATTATTAGGCAATTGTTCGGGATTACGGAAAGTCAGGTCGGCAACCCGATTTTCGGGCGGCAATACCGCATTGAGAAAATCAATTAACAAATCTTTATTGGCTTCCTCGCCAAAAAGTTTTTTGAACCCAAAATCGGTGTAAGGGTTAATATATCGCGACGTCATGGTAACTCCTTTTATATTTTATATTTTGTAAGGTAATCAGTATTTTAATGTGTACGGTATTTTTACAACGATTAAAATTATTCTACCACACGCACCATACTTGGCAAGTCTGAAAATTTTCACTCTTTTGAGGCGATGTTATTTTGGGGGAAATGTGTGGTTTGGGAATGCAATAAAATTACTCTTTTTCAATTTGGAAATATTTGTTAAAATCTTGCTCCAATTTCACTAAACTCGCCCTTGTCCTTGAAAATTTCATACCATAACCGGTATATTGTGATTTTGTTTTGACGTAATCAATTTATATCATTATTCGGATTACATCATTATTCGGATTACGTTTTAATATTTATCGAATTACTCACGTCTGGACTAATATTTTATAACATGGAACGGAATCCGTTACACACCACCGAAGAGTCGTCGGTTTTTTCAAAACCACTCGGCTCTTTAACTCATATCTGTTGCCGAAATCCGGTTATTGTACTGGTTTTTTCGCTGTTTATTGCGGTCTGGTCTCTCTATTGGACTTCCGAACATCTTGGTTTTAAGATGAGCCGGCTCGATCTTATCAATCCAAACAGCGGTTTTAACCGGCTTTGGCTTGATTATATTGATGAGTTCGGCGATAACAATGAAGTTTTGGTTGTTGTCGAAGGCAAGGGAAATGTCGAAGTAATTCCTGTCCTCGAAACACTTTCCGAACGAATCGCCTGTTTTCCCGATTCATTTCAAGGCGTATTGCATGGGGTTGATCTTTCCAATATTCAGCGTAAAGGACTTCATTACGTTCCGCTTCGTGAGTTGGAACTCATCCGTAAATTCGCCGCCGATTCTTCACAGATCACTAACGGTCATTGGGAACAACTCGCCGTCAACACCATGCTCGATTCACTTGCCTATCAATTGAAAAATACGCCGCAAAGTGAAATGACCAACGTAATTAGGGAACTTGATTCCTTTTCTCTAAGCCTTGCTAACGCATTCGGATCAAGTCCGTGTTATGGTTCTCCGTGGCCCGCAATGCAGAAACCTCAAGCGGCTGTTCCTGATATTGTTGCGGCATGCAGCCAGAACGATATGAATTATTTTCTTTTTCCCACACAAAACGGAGTGATCGGTTTTGTACTGCTCAAACTGGCGGATATTGACAAAACCAAATTGGCTCAGGGAAAAGAATCAATCGCCAAACTCCGTTCGATTGTTGACGAAGTTCGTGAAAAAAATCCGTCTATTCGCATCGGTTTAACCGGAATGCCCATTCTCGAAAACGACGAAATGGAACTTAGCAACGAAGCCATGCTCAAAGCGTCAATTTTGGCATTGATTGGCGTGGGAGCGATTTTTATGGCGGGATTTGGCGGAATTCGTCATCCGTTACTTGCACTGATTGCGCTGATTGTTGCTTTTGCCTGGACAATGGGATATATCACGCTGGCAGTCGGACATTTGAACATTTTGAGTATTTCTTTTGGGGCAATGCTCATTGGATTGGGAACAGATTTTAGTGTTCATTATTTAGCCCGTTATCTTGATTTTCGGCGTGAAGGAATGAACACGGAAACGGCTCTTTACCAAACCGCAACAACGGTTGGTCCCGGCATTCTGACCGGCGCACTCACAACCGCAGCGGCATTTTATATGGCATCTTTTACTGAGTTTATCGGTATTTCCGAATTAGGAATTATTGCCGGCGGCGGTATTCTTTTTTGTGCAATCACAACTTTTATGGTTTTTCCCGCGTTGATCATACTGATTGACGGAAATAAATTTCAGCCGCCGCAAAATAAGTTGTTTGAAGTTCGTGGAATTTTGTATCCGGCTTATCGGTTTCCGATGACAACATTGATTCTTTTTATTGCCGGATTTGTGTTTCTTTTAATCGGCATACCCAAAGTACGTTATGACCATAATCTGCTTCATTTACAACCCGAAGGACTTGAAAGCGTCGAACTGGAGCAACGGCTGCTTAATATGGATGTTGAGCAAGGCGGAAAAAATGTTTGGTTTGCGCTTTCAATTGCCGACACTCAAGAAGAACTTTTGAAACGAAAAAATGTTTTTGCGCAGAAATATCCCGAACTAAAAGTTGAAGAGATTGTTTCCTGGTTTCCCGAAGCGGATGATCAAAAAATTTCAACGATTAAATCCTTATCGCAATCGTTGCGGGATTTGCCGGAACGTCCGCCGGAAATTCCTGTTGCTGCGCCGGAAGTTGTCGGCAATGCGTTGGGGCGGTTGCAAAATCTTTTGGTTCATTCACAAATTACAGATACGCAAAATCCGGTGATTTTCAAACGACTTTCGGAAATTCGCGACGTAATTCGGAGGATGAGCCGTTCCGAATATCAGACACGAATGTTACAATATCAAAGTGCAGTTGCCGGAGATTTGCTGAGCCGGTTGCAAATTTTGCGTTCAATGGCAATTCCTGAACCGCCGACGGTTGAAGATTTACCGGAATCATTAGTTGAACGTTTTGTGGGCAAACGCGGTAAACATCTTATGCGGATTTACACGACAGCGAATATTTGGAACATGGACGAAATGGAAAAATTTGTTAAGGCGGTTCGGGATGTTGATCCGAAGGCGACTGGTAGTCCATTGCAAACTTATGAATCCTCACTTCAAATGCAGCGGGGATTTATTACGGCGGCGTTTTATGCATTGGGGGCGATTATTTTTTTTCTGCTTGTGGATTTTCGGAGTTTGAAGGCGTCTTTGGTGGCAATACTTCCGATGTTTCTTGGATTTACCATGATGTTTGGTCTTCTTGGCTGGCTTGATTTACCGCTCAATCCGGCAAATATGATTGTGTTACCGTTAATTTTGGGAATTGGTATTGACGACGGAGTTCATTTGATTCACGATTATCGCAACAGAAGGAATTGCCAATATCGAATGACGGGTTCGACGGCGACATCGATTTTGATTACATCATTGACGACGATGATTGGTTTTGGCAGTATGATGATTGCGTCCCATCGCGGGCTTCAAAGTCTTGGGCGAGTTTTGGTTATTGGTGTAACATGTTGCCTGATTACGTCAATTATTGTTCTGCCGATACTGTTATCATTACGGACTCGCAATGAAGTTATAGCGGATGAAAAAGAATATGATTTAGAAAAAAACAATGAACCGGAAAAACAAAATACGCAAGAAATTCCGTATGATGCAGAAGAAGTTTCTGACTTGTACGTTTATGAAGAGTATGTTCCTCAGCAAAATGCTAAACCGAAACGATTAGTACGCCGTAACCACTACTAATCTTTCACGTTTCATGTAATCTTCTATCTTGCAATACAAAAATAAGTCCCGCAGATAAAAGAATTGTCCGCAGATTTCGCTGATAATCGCAGATAGCACTGATTATTTCGGATAGACATTGCCGTGAAATGAGTTAATTCCGCCGTAAAATTAAGCAATTCTGCCGCAGGTTGAGGTAAACGCGGCGTAATGTCTTTAGACAACGGCGCAATGTCTTTGGACTTTGCCGTAAAGTCTTTGGACTTTGCTGTAAAGTCTATGGACTTTGCCGTAAAGTCTTTGGACTTTGCCGTAAAGTCTTTGGACTTTGCCGTAAAGTCCATGGACTTTGCCGTAAAGTCTATGGACTTTGTCGTAAAGTCTATGGACTTTGTCGTAAAGTCCATGGACTTTGCCGTAAAGTCTATGGACTTTGTCGTAAAGTCCATGGACTTTGCCGTAAAGTCCATGGACTTTGCCGTAAAGTCCATGGACTTTGTCGTAAAATTAG
>JAISNF010000511.1 GCA_031276415.1 Planctomycetaceae bacterium | reverse complement strand
TTTGAGTACGATGCACAGGGAAGAATGTCGGTTGTAATGATTGTAACGTTTGCCGAAGATGGAACGAAAACAAGAATTGAGCGTATTTCTTATGATTATAACACTGATGGAATTCGGGTATTATCACGTCATGAGATTGATGCCGACGCCGATGGAAATTTCGAGACACGGAAGGAAACGAAATATTTGAATGATCCGTTAAACATTACCGGATACTCACAAGTCTTAAAACAGACAGAAACCGATCTGGAAACTCATGAACAAACGAACATAACATACATTATCGGACGTAACAAAATCGCCCAGATAACTGTTAAAAACGGCACCGAACAGGAGTTTTACTTCACATTCGACGGTCATGGAAGCACCAGAGTTCTAACCGATCTTACCGGCGCAATTCTTGAACTCTACGCCTACGACGCTTACGGCAACGCTATCGGTTTTGACCCTTCTGTTGCATTAACTGAATTCCTGTACAGTGGTGAACAATTCGATTCAAAAATCGGACAACAATATTTACGGCAACAATATTATGATCCCGCAACCGGAAGGTTTAATAGACTTGATCCTTTCTTCGGAAATCTCAATGCCCCACAATCGTTGCATAAATATTTGTACACACATGCAGATCCCGTGAATATGGTTGATCCTAATGGATTATTTGGAGGGGTAGTTGGGATTGGTATAGGTATGGCAATTGGCGTCAATATGAGAGGTATGAATATAGGTGCAGTTGGAGGTGCATATAATCTTTTTACAAACATTATACTACCAATTTTGCAATTGCCTAATGCAGTAATACAAGCCTATCAGGAAATCACAAATGCCTTGAACCAATTACCAAAGTTACTTGAAGAACATTTTAGTCATTACACAATCAATGCGATTGGATGGCAAACAAGAATTAAAAAAACAATTTCTAAAAACATTGATATTGTCTTATCACATGGATTGCGTCCTGAATACAGTTATAATCCAGATCAGGAACCAATATCTACTTGGGGATTAAATGGTGCCATCGCTGTTTCTTTTACACTGAAAATACCTGGACTACTCAAAATAATTCCTATCGTTGGTAAAAATATTGAGCAATTCAATTCAACACTAGGAAAAAACGGTTCTATTTTACCAATTTTCAATTATACTTTTACATTTTTGAAGGGAGATGTAAACACAGGAACTACTAATTTCTGGGATAGTATTAAAGTATTAGAAGGTGCTACTCGTTTTGCAATGAGAGGCTCTCTTAAATTGGGTTCTACTACCTATTTTGCAGAGTTTGGTGCTTCTACAAAACATGGAACAGAATCATTTTCAACCGCAGTTTATCAGATATTCAGTGAATTGGGAGTGACTGGAAGAATTGTTAGGGATACTGTTACACAAAATTTAACGGAGACTCAAAGTCTTGTTAATCGATGGACAATGTTTCAATTCAAATGGGGAGGTTCAGGGGATGGATCAGACTCGGGCTAATTTTTCTATAAATAATTTGTTTTCAATTTTAAATAAAAGAGGAGTACCATGCAAACAAGTAAGTATTTGTGGAAACCACCAGAAAAAGAATGTGATTTTATCCGCGTACAGATAAATAAAATCTCTCTCAAAAACTTTTGGCATTGGGCGTTATGGAAAGAGTTATTAACACAACAACGTCAAGAATGTCTCATGTTACGAAGTGATAGCAAATGTATTCTTGAATGTACCGTTTATGGTACAAGAGAATGTTTAATTAATATACAAGGAATCAACGTAAAAGGAGTTCCTACTTTTGATAATACCGAAGCGCGTTTATATGCATGCGAGTTTATCAATGAAGATGGTCACATTTTAGCGTACACCAAACCAATTGAATACTCCGAATCTAATATCGACTGTAATATTCGAAGTATTAAATTGTTCAATTTATATGTAAATAATGAACAACAATACATAATTTGTGAAAACACTTATATTACAACGAAAGGAATTCTAAAAGGAGTTGTAAGTCCGTATCCATGGATCACTATTACAGATTCTTCTGAGCAGACTATCATGGGAGCAAGTTATTGTTACGATTCTGGTCTTGTAGATGATTTAGTTTATGTGCCGTACTATCAGATGGAGATGGGGTTATTGTTAGGTATTTTAATGTACTATGTTTGTGAATCAGAATTTTACCGTCGACCAGCATAAACTCGATACGTTTATCCAGAAGATTTGATGACGATTCAAAATCATTGATGCGATATCTGAATTTGGGATGAATTTCAGAACAGACTTGTAACAAATTAGAGATATTATCGTTTTTTTAATGTTCAAAAACGACAATATTGTTCAAAATTTGTGTTTTGCGCATACAGAAATCGCAGATTGATCATTGATAAAAATAGTAAAAAGAAAATACTATGCTTATTGATATTGTGTCAGTCAGTTGGTAAAATATACTTTGTTCTTTGAAAATTAGGTGGTTTTAATATAAAGTTTCGTTTTGGAACAATAAACTTGTTTCAAAATTCGGATACACGCTTGATTCGCAAGGACGTAAGATTCATGCTGATGAAACATTTAATGTTGCTGGTGTTGAGAAAACAAACAAGGTTGATTGGAAGTTTTAATGGTAAATCTTTTAAGGATGATAATGTTTTTGTTTTGGGAATCCAAGGTCCATAAGTTATAATAACGACAATAATAAATATAAAAACAATAATATACCCACAAAACGACAAAAGCCGCCGAGACGATTGTTTTAAATTATACATTTGCAAAGTTGTGTTTCGCATTGCCAATAAAGAGTCCCAATAAAGAGGGTTTGAAGTATTGAAATTGATTGATTTTGTCATATTATCGCATCATATATGGGATTTGCGGGGATGTTTGTTGATACGGGAAATAAGTGCTTGCTGATGATTGCTGGATACCACGAATCACGTTTTGAATCACCGCCGATTTTACCTCCAACGGTATAACATGAATTTTACGCGCCGGCTCTTCCACCGTCATTCGATCAATCTCCTCCGCATATTCCTTGAGTTCCGTCGCCAACGGTTCCGGCGCAATAATCTCAACAGAATTTGTTACATTGTCAACAGTTACCCGCGGATACACCCCGCCAGGTAACCGAATTGATATCATCTTTTGTTGATAAACATTAAGAACCTGCTGCACAACACGGAACGCTTGCGTGTTTCTAATCGGAACTTTGAACGGTTTACGCACCGCCCGCTCGCCCGGAAGTTCCGAAACATCCAACATCGCAATCAAATTCGCCACCTCCGCACGCTCCGCCTTCGCCCCACGAACATAAATCGTATTCGTTGATTCGTCCGGCGTTATCTCCAAACGCGGCGGTTGAAAACGAGCACCAAGCGTTGTACTAAACCGCTGCTGACGCCCCGCAAGACGTTCACGAAGAATCAACTGAAGTTTCATCGATACCAACGACGCACTAATATTGCGCACAGAATATATCGTGTAATCACGCCCCTCAAAAACGATCCGATCATCTATACGTTTGATAATTCGTTCCAATTGATCCAACGCATCACCATCATGAGATGTTACCGTCAACGAACCGTCCTCATTCATAATCACATAAACATTCGGCGAATCCTCCTGAATCTTCGCCGAAATATCCCTCCGCAAACTCTCAATACCCGATGTTTCAGATGACGTTTCAACCGGCACTGTAACCGGCACTGCAACCGGCACTGTAACCGGTGTTTCAAAAATTTTCATATCGGATTCCGTAACAGATTGTTCCGTTTTTTCCGCCGGATTATTTATTGAATCTTTAATTGAATCGTTTGCCGATTCTTTTACTGAATCGTTTACTGATTTATTGACAGAATTATTTGCTGAATCGTTTGCTGATTTTTCTGCGGGATCATTCATTGAAAAGAAACCGGTCGGCTGATTCCACGAAGTCGGAGTTGTCGGCAATGGTTTTGCCGGCTCTTCCTCTTTTTTCTGAATCAACGGTTCTTCCTGACGAATTACCCGCAACCGGTTTTGTTGATATTGAGGCCAAAGTTTTTCCAATTCCCGAATTGTTGCCGACGCATCGCCTTTGAGTTGAATCACCCGAATCTGACTGCGAACATTCGGCAAACTTCCCGAACCGGCAGAATTTATCGTTTCCGAATCATTGCCGGTTGTTCCTTGATCCGACGGAGAAGGTTCGCTAATTGGTTTAATCGGTTCGCCCATTTCGATAAGCATTTTTCGCGTCTTATCAAGTTGCGCTTTTGTTCCCTGTACAAATATCATGTTCGTATTCTGATCAATCTCAACTCCCGGCGTTGTGATTAACGGTTCATCAAGAAATAAAGCGTTAATCGCCATGTAAACAGTGAGCGGATCAAGAACTTCCAACGCAAACACCGCTAATTCACGATCTTCGGTTCGCAATTTTTCAAGCAATTCGCCAATCATTTTTTGCGATTCCGGCTTTGCCTGCACAATCAATTGATTACCGTAATAATCGTAATACGCCTTCAAATCCAACCCCTGATCCGTAACAAGATTGGCAACCAACGTCCTCGCCGTGTTTGCATAAATATTTTTGAGCGAATATGTTTCAATTTTAACATCGGGATCGGTTTCATTTAATTTATCAATCGCATCCTTAATTTTAACATGATCCGATTCTTTTGCCCAAGCAAGAAGTTGATTCGGATTGATTCCGTAACCAAAACGGGCATTCGGAACAATTCGTAACAAGATCGGTTCCACACTTCGCGCCGTTCCGCGATAAATCATGTACGTTTGCATACTGGAGATTGTTTCCGGTCGTTCCTGAAGCATTTGATCGACCATTGCCTTCACTTTTTGCTGATCGGCAAGTTTTCCCCAAACAATCAACTGACCCGGAACACTGCTCGGCAAAACAATCACTTGCGTTCCCAACGCCTGACGAATTGATGTTGCCGTGTAAGTGATGGCTGTTGCCGGAATATCGCTCAAATCGTATGCAACCGGCATCGCTTCCGTTTCCGCAGGACGCGGAATATCAAACTCCGCAATACTCGCCGCAACCTTCGCCTGAATTTCCGGCGGCGCATGAACCAAAATATCACCGGTACTCGGTCGTAACGTTAATGCCGCTCTTCCGTAAAACATATTGTTCAAAATCGTAAACCCTTCGCCAATCGGAACATTTTTGAAATAATATGTTTTGAGAACAGGTTCGGGAAACGCTTCCGCAACCGTTTCCAACATTTTGGCAATAGATTCATGATCCGCATTTCCCGCCCAAGCAATAATTTCGTCAGGACTAATTTCAAAAATCAATGCTCCGGGAAATTGATACGCTAAAAGTTGCCGTGCGGTTGTCGCTTTTTTCGCTCCGACTTTATAGATTTTCAGGTTTTGATTTTCTGTTTCGTTTGCTGCCGTTTCCAATTTGGTCAACGCCGTTGAAACATCAAGATGTTCTTTCGGTGTTCCCCAAACAGCGATCTGTTCCGGTTTTGAACCCGGAAAAATCAACGCCGACGGCGCAACACGATTGATGAGCATGTAAACCCGATAATAATTTTGCCGCTTCAACGCATAAACTTCCAGCAACGGTTTTTTTCGTTGGACATCATCACGATAGGCTTTGATAAAATCGGCAATCTTTTGATGTTCGTTTTCCAACGCAACCGACATAATTGTTTGCCGTTCAGCGGACGGAGTGAACACGGCATTCGGAAACGCCCGCACCAAAGAACCGTAAAGCGCAGAAAAAACCGTTGCAGGAAAATCGTCCACCAAATAAAAACGCGGAACCATTTTATGTGTTACCGGTAAATCTTTGTCGAGTTCTGAAATTGCTTTGGTGATTTCCGCATGTTCCAACGGTGTTGCAATAACCACGAGAACTTTTGTATTTTCAGAACCGGAACGCAAAACACGTTGCCGAGCGGGAGTTGCCGGCGTTGTTGTTTGGGACGGATTAAACAACGCATTCGGACAAATCGCTTTCAGCCACGATGTCGCTTCGTCAACACTGATATATTGCAACGGATAAGATTTAACAATCGTTTCCTGCCCTTCCGCAAGCGGTTGACACGCTTCGTCCACAATCTGCTGAATCCGTTCCAATTTATGTTTCGACGCCCAAATGAGAATCCGGTCAGGTGTTGTACCCGGCATAGGACTAACATCAGGATAAAGTTTTTGAATCGTTTCAATAATTTGTTCGCGGCTGTAACGTGAACCGTTATTTATCGAAACGGAAAGCAATTCCTTTTTACTGCTTCCGGTGCGGTCGTTTAGTTCTTTGACAAGAGCCTCGATCTTTTCATGTTCACTTTCTCTGGCATACGCCAGAAAATCACGGTAACTTACCGAATAACTGTATCGCAGGTCAACTCCGGGCGTGTACGTATAAATCTCTTCAAAACGGGCGGACGGAGCAATTTGATACAATAAACTATAAATATCATAAAAACTCATTTCGTCCAACGAATATCTTTTGACAACCAGTTTCGCACCTTCCTGATTGCCCACCGCAACAATTTGTTTAATCGCTTCGGCAACTTCTTTTTGATCATCGCCGTTGACGAAAACATACGCCGATTGTGTTTGCGGATCAACCTTGAAATAGCCGGTTTTCTTTTCCGTTTGACGTGTGTAACTCCGATACCAAGGCATTCTTTCGTAATAATAGGAATAACCAAGCCGCATCACGAGATTATCGGACGACATTGATTCGGCGTTTTTGAGTTGGCTGCGAAGCATGGTTTCAATCATCACCGGATCCGTATCGCCAATAGGATAAACCGCTAAAACCGGACGATATTTCGCATCTTTCTCGCGAAGTTGTTCAAACAATTCTTTAATCTTAACATGTTCGCGGGTTCTTGCCCGAACAGTAATTTTTTCCGCTGTCGAATCCGCATAAACATCCGCATCGGGAATCATCGCTTTGAACAAACCCGTAATCATTTTTGCATCAAGATTCGCCGCAGAGTAGGCGACAAATTTCTCTGCAAGTTCCGAATCCGGTTCGGATTGTTTGTTTGCCTGTTCGACAATTTCCGCAACTTTAACATGTTCTTCCGGTGTCGCCCAAACAAGAATCCGGCGGCTTTGCGGTTCCGGCGTGATTTTAAGTCCCTGAAAAACATCCTGAATCACTTTGAGTATTGTTTCCGGTTTCACTCCGGCAATCGGATAGGCAAGCATTTGGCGATTGTCAAGATTTCCCTGCACGGTCAATGTTTGCGTAACTTTTTCAAGTTCCTCCGGCGTTGCCCAAACGAGAAGCCGATTACCTTGTTTGTCGGAAAACAAAGTCGCATCGGGATGAGAAACTTTGAGGATTTCCTGAGCGGTCGTCATATCGCCGATAGACATTTGGAACACTTTGAGTTGCCGAAGCGGTTCACTCGCTTTATTTTCGTCCATCTGCTTTAATATCGTTGCAATTAATTGATGTTCCGATGGTTTCGCCCAAACAGAAATTTGATTCGGCGATTTATCAGGAACAACAGCAACTCCTTTCAAATCACGCGCCGCCGTTTTAATAAACGCTTCAAGCCGTTCACGTTGATTTTGTGTTGCCGGATAAATGAAAAGCATCGGCTCTTCGGGAGCCGTAAATGTTGCAACAATCGCATTGACGTTTGTTTCGATAATTTTCTGCTCATTCGGTTTGGCGATAACCATAATTTGTTTGGCGTCTTTATCCGGTGTAATCATTGCGGTCGGAACAAGCCGCTGCAATCCCTGAACAAGAACAGGCGTCGGTTCTGATTGCAAAACGTAAAACCGCACCACCGGATCATTGGCGGAAGGTTCCGGCGGATCAAGTGTTTCAATCAATTCCGTAACTTTTTCCAGCAAACGAGGATGACCTTCAACAATCAGACTTTGACCGTAATAATCATAAGTCGGAATCACCGTCGGAAACATTCGGCGAACAATGGACATGATTGTAAAAGGATCAGACCGGCGAAGTTGGAAACGTCCGTAACGTTTATCTTTTTCGTCGTTTGAAAATGTTTTCACGGCGGCTTCGATCACTTTGTGTTCTTCGTCGGTTGCCCAAACAATTAACTGTTGCGAATTTTCATCCAGCGCAATTTTGGCTCGCGGAACAAGTTTTTGTAACTCCTGAATATAATCAATCGGCAAATTCGTCGTGAATTGTTCTCTGCCGCGCCGTACCGGATAAAAACCGGTTTCAACCGGATACGCCTTAAAATATCGTTTTTCTTTATCAGGATCGGCAGCGTCAAGTTGGGCAAGCAGCGAGGTCAACGCCGTTTTTTGATCCGGTCGAATACGAATAATAAGCCGACCGTTTTCCGCATCATCCGTAACTTTGGCATCAGGATAAATTTCCTTGAGAATCGGAACAATCGCGGAAGATTCAACATTTTTCAAATTATGAACGAGAACTTCTTCGGCGATTGGTTTTGCGGTTTCCGAAGTTGTAATAATTTTCTGAATTTTTTCGACATCCGGTTTTGAACCGTAAATCATTGCCAAAGCGTTTTGCTGATCGGCGATCACGGTTGCGTGCGGGGCGACTCTCTGGAAAATGGTTTGGAGTTCTGGAGTCAGTGCTTTTTTCAACGGTAAAAACACAATATCGCCGTCCATTTCTTCGAGAAGTTTTTGAATTTTTTCTTTCATTTCAGGACGAAAACGAAGTGTTAATTGGTTGGCGGTCGGATAGCCTGCCATTTTAACTTCGGGATAAATTTCCCGAACAACAGCCGCCGCATAATAAGGAAGTGCCTGCTTAAATGTGTGAACATAAACTTCCTCTTCAACCGGAGCAGCGGCTTCCGATGCCGTAACAATTTTCTGGATTTTTTCGACATCCGGTTTCGGTCCATAAATCATTAACTGTGAATTTTTGGCGTCAAATATTGTTACGGCATACGGGGCGATTGTTGCAAACGAACTTCGCAATTCATTGGGAAGTTCCTTTTTGAGCGGAATAAACACAATATCGCCGTCCATTTGGTTGAATAAATCAACGATTTTTTCCTTCAATTCCAGCGGAAAACGAACCATGAGTTGATTGTGTGACGGATATCCTGAAACTTTGACTTCGGGATAAATTTCCCGCAATATCGCAACAACATAATACGGATAAACCTGTTTGAAGGTATGAACGTAAACTTCTTCCGCAATAGGAGTTGCCGTTTCCGATTGCAGAATAATTTTTTTGATATTTTCAACATCTTTTACGGAACCTTGAACCAAAATCTGTGCATTTTCACGATCAACAATTACTGTTGCGCGCGGGGCGATTGTTTTCATTGATTGGAGTAATTGTGCGGACGGAGATTTTTTGACCGGAATAAATTCTGTTGCGCCGTCCAATTGAGTGAGCAACGCCGTAACCGGTTCTTTCCAATCGCTGCTCATTTGAAAAATCAGTTGATTATTGGCGGTATTGACCGTTGCTTTAACTTCGGGAAGAACATCGTTGAGAACCGCAAGAACAGCGGACGGCGACGCCGTTTGAAGAGTGTGTACGATAATTTCTTCTTTGGTTGCGGAAACTGTTTCGCTTGCGGTTAAAACGGCTTTAACTTTATCGAGTTCTTCTTTGGGACCTGTTGCGATAATCTGCAAATTCCGGCGGCTCTGAATAATAACACAATGCGGTGCGATTCGGGTTAATTGCCGTAACATATCTGTCGGAAGTTCTTTTTTTAACACAATAAACGCAATATCTTCATTGACATTTTTATCAAGTTCTTCGACGGCTTTTTTGATTATTTCCTGAACATCCGGTGTTGCAACCGCAATAACGGAGTTTGTTCGCGGATCGTAAGAAAAATCGGCACCGGTCATCATATTCGCAAGAACAAGTTGTGCGGTATAAGCGTAACCGCGAAGCATCGGATAAACGCCGAGAACCGGTTCCGCCGATTTTGCGGCTTTCGGATCGGACGATTTTTTTCGTCCTAAAACTTCGTCGTACAACCGTTGAATCAATTCATGTTGTTTTGCTGTTGCCCAAACGGTTACGAAACCTTGTTTGGTATCGCGGAGTTCGGCGATATTTTCGAGTTCTTTTTTTGTAACGAGTTGTTTGAGCATTGCCGAAAACCGCGTCGCACTTGAAACCGGCAAACGGTAGGAAACAATTATTTTGTCCGCTTCCGGTATTGCGGCGGCTTCCAATTCCGTAACGGCTTTGGCGAGCATTTCCTGTTCCTTTGCTGTTGCAACAACAAGAATTTGTCCCAATTCGTCATCCAGCGAAAAAACTCCTGCCGGAACAACACTTTGAAGTTGTTTTAATGTTTCGGCGTTCATTTTTTTGGTCTTGTCGGTAAATTTGTACAATTTGGCAACCGGTTCATCTTCGGGTTGCGGAGTTTGTTTGAGCGATTCGAAAAACGCTTTGATTTTTTCTTGTTCCGGTTGCGAGGTGAGGACAACAATATTATTCGCAACCGGTGTTTCGGAAACAACGGCGGCGGGAAATGATGTTTTGAGAACGTTAATAATTTCTTTACCGATTGTCAGCGAATTATCATACGGATTTTGTAACATTGTTGCGGCGGTTGTTCCGAGTCCGCGCCGCATTCGTCCGAGCCGCCAGAATTGCGCCGGAGTGGCGTCAAGATACGGCGTCAGCGAATAACTGGCGAGAACCAATTCCGCATTGGGTGCGCCGCTGTCGGCTTCGAGCATTTTGAATACCGCATCGATTTGTGCGTGTTCCGCTTCGGTAACCAAAATATGAATTTCCCGCGAATTTCCAATCCGAATTGATTTGCCGGTCGGAACAAATTCTTTGAAAATACTTTCGAGTTTAGCGGGATCATTTTTTTCAATTTTATATGTTTTCCAAACCGGTGGCGGTGGCGGCGGCGAACCCGGAGTTGGTGGTGCGCCGGGTTGCGGCGGCGGATTTTCAACCGATTCGATTACTTTTTGAAGAACAAGCAGTGTTCCGGCGGTATCGGTAATAATCAAAGAATTACCCGGCATCGGAACAATTTGACAAAAAGTTCCTTTGAACGGTTCCAACGCCTGAATCACATCGGCGCGGTTACGGCGTTCCAGCGGAAAAATAACTGAGGTGTATTCGAAAGTTCCGCGTTCATGTAACTCTTCCGGTTTCAATTTGGGCAAAAACTGAATCGGAATTTTTCCCCGCTTCAAATCGAAAAGCATCAACATTTTATCGTTTCGGATTAACGTATAACCTTTTGTTTGCAAAACGCTGTTGAGCAAATCAATTGCTTCGGACGGTGTGTAATCCCGTTGATCGGCGTAATTGAACGAACCGGGCGGCGGCGCATCCATAACGAGTTGCAAACCGGCTTGTTCGGCAAACCATTGAAGAACATCCGCCCAACCTTGCAATTTGAAATTGATACGAATTGTTTTTTCGCTAAAAACTTTGGGCAACAATATTTTTTGCGGCGGAGTTAAAATTTCGGCGAGTTTTTGTTCACTTTGTTCGATAACGGTATTCCATTGATTTTCCGGTGCTTTGGCGAGTTCCTGCGAGCGAAGAACCAAAAGCCGTTGAACTTCTGCCCGTTGAGCGTCCGTCAATCCAAGCCGTGCAGCAACTTCAGGATGACCGAGACGAACAAAACTTTTTTTCGAATCAAAAGTTGGTTTTGATTCTGGAGTTACCGGAGTTGCCGGAGTTTCTGAAGTTGCCGGAGTTGACGCAGGAGTTTCTGTTGCTGGCGGCGTTGGTGTTGGTTCCGCCGGAGCGGGAGCAGGCGTCGGCGTTGGCGTTGGTGTTGCCGGAGCGGGAACAGGCGTTGGCGTCGGTGTTGCCGGAACGGGAGCAGGCGTTGGCGTCGGTGACGCTGGAGCGGGAGCAGGCGTTGGCGTCGGTGTTGCTGGAGCGGGAGTTTCCTGAGCAAACCAGTTTTCGCCAACATAACTAAACACAACAAATAATAAAACAATAAATAAAAATATCTTTTTCATATCTTATCGCCCAAAATAATATTGAACCGAAAAAACGATTCCTAAGTTTGATTTTTTTAATAAATGTAACTTCTAATAACCGCCCTTTTATTTAAGCACAGATTATTTAACCACAGAGAGCACAGAGTTCACAGAGAAGAAATTTTAAAAAATTATTTTAGATCAAAAGTCAAATATAATATTAAATAACGTTTTGATTCCAATTAAAAATTACCTCAGTGTTCTCTGTGTCCTCTGTGGTTAATAAAAATAAAATTGTGGTTTTTAGAAGTTCCTTAAAGTTCTTTATTGTGCAATTTGTATTTGTATGCTGTGTCTGTGTCTGTGCATAAAGGCATTCCGTCATCTTTTCGTATCGAACCGTTTTATCCTAAAATTTGATATAATCGTCATTTTGTCGAAAAAGGATTATCACTCAACTGTTTATTTTACTGATTTTATCGATTTTAACGATTAAAAAAAGACTGATTGGAAACCAAATGAATTATATTCGTCATTATTGAGTTGTTTTATTTTTAATCATAAAGTAATTTCTTTGAGGAAACTTTTTTAAATAACGGTCAATTTTGTAATCATTTTAGTAACGTGAAAAATATGTTTCCTACGCCCTGAAAGGGCAATACAAGCCAGCCCGCCGCAACGCGGCGGGTTAGTTCGCCCAACACCAATCGCCCTGAAAGGGCAATATAGAGTTGATAGTTGAGAGTGTGGATTAGTTCGCGATTAAAAACGTCTGCACAATTGGCAACGATTCCACATGCGGCACTATCTACTCTCAACTATAAATATGTTGCCCTTTCAGGGCGAGGAAAAAAATGAGTTTGTGGTTTTTAGAATTTCCTGTGTATTGTTTTGATACAATATTTTGATACAATGTTTCGATATAACGCCATGTAAAATATAATTGTTTTTTTGTTCAGAAAAAAAGAAATTCTTCCGAACTCCTTAATTAAAAGGGAATTAAGAAAAATAAAAAACAAAATTTTAGATGGCATGTTAATTGCGTTAATATATTTCAAGATTTCATCATTGCGATGAAAAAACTAACTCCAACAATCAGTTTTAAGGAAAACTTACTATGAAAACTTTTTTTGCCCCTTTTATTTTTGTTGCTGTAATTTTTGGATTTACAGTTTCGGTTTCGGCGGATGTTGCGGTGCTTGACTGGAATAACACAGGAACCGCAATGGTTTTCGCTCAGGAAATAGCGACGTTGAACAACGATGATGGTCGAGCAGTTACGGTTGATTATGCTCTGCAAGGTAATGTTCTTTACAGCCGTGTTCAATTGGATCCCAATCAATATGGCGACCCGAAATACGGGAACCCGCAGGAAGCACTTAACTACATGACGCGTTTGGGATTAACCAACATGCGGTTCTTTGGAGGAAATGAAAGAGCAGATTTTGATCCGGAAAGCAGCAAAAATTTTATGCCTGCAGCCTACTACGATGACGGTGGTTCCAATTCTATTTGGACTGCTTTCAAAGCAGCAAACAACAACAGTGGCGGAACAATTACCGCAACATTCAGTTCTTATACAACAACTTATGACGATGATGATTCAACACAAAAAACTACATTTTTTGACAGTACCCGTTTAGATTCTTCGAATTATGATCTTGAACAATATTACAAAGACGGAATTAATGATTTGTACAATAATGCTGGCGAAGGAGAGTTTTATGAAGGACCCGTACCGGAATTGGAAGATGCAGCGTCTGCTGTTTTTACCGTCGATGAAAATGGTGATGTTGTTTATAAAAACGGTGCTGCTACAGATTCATTTCCGTTTTATGGTACTCCTGATGAGGAACTTGATTCTGTTGACGAACTTGGTCTGACAACCAGTTACACTTATAATTATGTTGATGGTTGGTTGCAGGTTTTTGACGGTAAGAATGGTGATTTTCTGTTCATGGTCAGTTCAGACCCGACAAACGGAACGATACAATATGCGGTCAATCTGTCAAGTTTGGGTTTGGACAATTACGCGGGAATTCATATCGGTTCGGAAATTGAAAATTATTACACCTATCTTTCTTTTGACGAAGGCGTTATTGCGGGAACACCCGAACCGGCAACCGCATTGATTTTAGGATTCGCCGGATGTTTTGCGTTGCCCTTCTTGCGCCGAAAAACAAAATCTGTGAAAAATAATTGTTAAAAGTTAAGAGCCAACAATAGTGAATAGTTACGCAAGCGGATTGAAACCATCTCGGTAAAAAATCACGCTTGCGTAACTATTTTGTGTATCTCTAAAAATTTATTATTAACCTTACAGGATAA
>JAISNF010000451.1 GCA_031276415.1 Planctomycetaceae bacterium | reverse complement strand
TCAAAAGTCCTATTTTGTGTCAACGGGGGATATTTTTTTGCCAAAAGAAAATAAAGTTGTCCGCAGATTACGCAGATAGGCGCAGATTATTTTTTTTTGTTTTATATTTTAAAAATCATCTGCGCTCATCAGCGAAAATCTGCGGACGCTTTTTTTCTGTGTTCTCTGCGGTTAATAAAAGTAATTCTGTGGTTTTTAAAAGTTCCTAGTATTCCGGCAAGCAGGAGTAACTTGGTAGTGTACTTGACATATTCGTTGCTTTTGAGGACAATGTTTGGGATTTTGGGTGTTGCGGAATGTCCGCACGGTTTAATGAATTTATGAAATTTTATTTGCGTGTCGTAAATTATGTTTATTTCTCTTGATTGGATTTCGGATTACGTTGACCTCGAAGGACTCAGCACAAAGGAAATTGTCAACCAAATCACGTTGGCAACAGCAGAAGTCGAAGGAATTAAAGAAATCCGCCGTTTTGTTAAAGATATTGTGATCGGTGAAGTGAAAAGTGTTGAAAAATTGACGGATAAATTGACATTTTGTCAGGTCGATTGTGGGCAAAAAATGTACACAACTGTTTGTGGTGCTCCTAATGTTCGGATTGGTCTCAAGGCTCCGTTTGCGCGGGTTGGAACAGTTTTAGCGGGCAATATCAAAATTGAAGAATCAAAACTCTCCGGTAAACCAAGTCAAGGAATCCTTTGCAGTGCAGCAGAATTGGGAATGTCCGGCTGGCACGAAATTGTTTTGGAATGTCCCGATAATATCGAAACAGGAACGCCGTTAGAAAAATTTGTTCCTGAAACAGATACATTAATTGAAATTGACAACAAAAGTCTGACACATCGTCCTGATCTTTGGGGACATTACGGATTTGCAAGAGAATTTGCCGCAGTTTTTCGCCGTAAATTGCAACCGCTGCAACAAATTGATTTAACAGGGTTTGATCATCTTCTGGCGTATCCGTTGAAAAACGATGATTACGAAAATTGTCCTTGTTACGGTTGTATCGAATTTCAGACACGCGGGACAATTCCTTCTCCGTTATTCATGCAACGCCGGCTTCACGCACTTGGTATGAGATCGTACAATCTGCTGGTCGATGTAACAAATTATGTCAACTGGGAAATCGGACAACCAACTCACGCCTTCGATGCCGATAAACTCGGAGGAATCAAAATTGTTACGCTGGGGCGAAACGATAAATTTGAAACACTGGACGGACAGACACGGAATTTACTTTCAGAAGATTTACTCATTTGGGGTAAACGTCCGGGCGGTGAATATCGTCCTGTTGCGCTTGCCGGAATTATGGGCGGTCTCGAAACCGAAGTTACGGAATCAACCACAAAACTGCTGCTGGAATCAGCGAATTTCAAAGCGGCTCGGATTCGCCGAACTTCCGGCAGACTCGATCTCAAAACCGACGCCTCACAGCGTTACGAAAAATCACAGCCGCCGGCGAATGTTAAAACCGGCATCGCCCGAATTTTGAAACTGATCGAAGATTCCGGCGCAAACTTAAACGTTTTAAGCCGCTTCACTGTTGACGGCGATTTACAAAACGAAACCCGAACAATAATTATTCCCGCCAGCCGTTTGGAACAACTCGCCGGAATTACTCTTCCGCCCGAACAAGTTTTGGATATTTTACATTCGCTCGGTTTTGAAGCGGAATATCAAAACAATAATTCCGATACCGGCAATAACAATATCGGCAATAAACCGAACAAAAATAATAAACCAAACGGAACCGATCAATCACTTATCGTCGGCGTGCCTTCATTTCGTAGCAAAAAAGATATTTCAATTCCCGAAGATATTGTCGAAGAAGTGTTGCGGATTTTTGGATACGATAATATTCCGCCGGTCATGCCGTCGCAACCGATTAAACCGTTGTTTATTGAGAAACCGCTCAAAATGGAACATAAAATCAGGCGGATTCTTGCTGCCGGACATCGGTTTTTTGAAGGACATCTTTATGTTTGGTTCAATGATCATTGGCTTAAAACAATCGGTTTTGATCCCGCCGAAACATTGGTGTTACGCAATCCGACTTCGCCCGAAACAACCCGGCTTCGTACAACATTGATTCCGAATCTTCTCGCTTTAATTCCGAAAAACCGCCCCTTCCGTGATTCATTCCGGTTGTTTGAAATCGGCAGAACATTCTTTACCGCCGGTAAAAATCGCGAGTGTAACGAAAAACATCATTTGGCGGGAATCGCATTTCAGCGGTCTGGAATATTGGAGGATTTTTATCTTTCGGTAAAATCAGCGGTCGAAGATGTTCTGGCGGTTTGCGGAGTTCAAAATGTCCGGTTCGCCGATGGCGAGTCGCAACAACCAAATTCGTTCATTAAAGGTTCATGGTATATTCCGGGTTGTTGGGTTACGATTCAATCCGGTAACGAATATCTGGGTAGTATGGGTGTTGCCGATAAGGAATTTATGAACAAAATTTGTCCCGAAGGCGGACAAACAGTTTGGTTTGAACTGGAACTGGATAAAATAAACGGAACACTTTATCCTGAAATCCGCTTTGAAGAACCGCCGCGTTATCCGTTATCGTGGCAGGATTTTTCGCTGATTTGGAGTATTGATCGGGGATTTGATCAATTGGAAGCGGTTCTTGATCAGTTCAAAAATCCGTTGGTTGTTCGGCGTGAGATGCTTGTTTCTTATCGCGGAAAAGGTCTTGAAAAAGGAACTGCCAGTTATTCTTTCCGCTTTTGGATTGGTGCGTCGGATCACACACTTTCCGGTGAAGAAATCGAAACGTTTCACAAAGCATTTTTAGCGTTCATCCAGGAACATCATGTCGCATTACGGGCTTAATGTTACACAACGTTAATGTTACACGACATAATTGATACGTTTTTATTGAGGCAAACGGATTTTCGGTTACAGTCTGTTTTATTTTTTATCACAGAAATAAGAAACGAGTCCGCAGATGACGCAGATAAACACAGATTATTTTGAAATTATCGGTACTTATCAGCGATAATCAGCGTCATCTGCGGACAATTTTTTTCCGTGTAACAGTTAATTTTATTTTAATTTTTACTTTTTATGACCAACAATCAATTTATGAAACATCGTCAATCGACAGGAATTTCCGGTTTGGATCAATATCTTGGCGGCGGGTTGTTGCCGGGAACGATGACGGTTTTAGTCGGTTCTTCCGGTATTGGTAAAACGCAGTTTGGGATTCAATATGCTCATGCCGGTCTCCAACAAGAAGGACAACGCGGTGTTTTGTTTGACATGGCTTCGCGCGGTGATTCGCAAGGTCATAAAGAATATGCGCAACGACTTTTCCAATGGACGCTTCATGAAGAAACCGTACAAAATGTTATTGATTACGAACACTTTTTTGATAAAATTTTTAATAAAAAGATTCAGCACGGCGATTATTTTCGTGCATTAACTTATCAAGGTAAACGGCTTACCAAACGTGACATGGATTTTGACCAATGGAACGATTGGCAGGCGGAACTTTCAAAACATCTTGATGCGACAATTGCTTATTTTTTCGGATATTTTATACGCGGCGGTCGGCGGTTTGTGGTGGACGGTATTGAGCCGGTTCAACATCAGGGCGAATCGATCCAATTTGAGTTACTGGAATATGTTTATCATCAGATTATCCGCAAAGATGCAGAATGGGTGGCGCGGGATTTATTTCGGCAACATTTTCTTGCAAATGAAACAAAAATCCGCAAACATATTTACCGTAACGAAGAAATCGGTTGCCTGGTTAATTACACAAGCAGCGAAACATCATTGGACGCAATGATTGAAAAACCGCTGGATGAAGGCGATCTTCTTGCCAATGCCAACACAATTATTTACATGGGAAAAATTCGTGACGGTAATAAGTTTCGCCGTGCCATGTACATTTCAAAACATCGCGGTAGTCCATGCCCCGATGAAATTCTACTTTACGAAATTGATGAACACGGACTAAAAATCGTAGCAAATTAACATAAAAATAATTACCGCCTATCTTATTCTTTACCATTATTACTACAATTATTATTTTATGCAACCAAAGTCTTTTTTTTCATTAAGTGTGTTGTCGCAAAATATTGTTATTACAATTGTTTTGATTGTGTCGGCATTGTTTTTGCGGTTTTACAAACTTGGCGAATGGTCATTTGACGTTGATGAAATTGCAACACAAGTTGAGACGCGGTCTCTTTTTGAAAATCAGCCGTTACCGGAATTTGTAAAATTTAATTCTTGCCATCGTCCTGATCCTGAGCAATCGCAATTTTACAGACTTCCCCGATTGATTTTTGTTGCGCATTTTGTTCATTGGCTTGATTATCGTTTATTCGGTTATGACGAATGGGGTTCGCGGGTTTTAATGGCGGTAATGGGTTCGTTGAGTGTTGGTGTAGCGTTTATTTTGGGTCGATCATTATTTGGTTTTTCCGGCAGTTTAATTCTTGCGTTTTTAATTTTATTATCGCCCGAACATGTTTATTACAGTCAATTCGGACGATTTTACAGTCAGTCATTTTTGTTTATAGAAATTGTATTTCTGCTGGGCGGTTATGTTGCAATGAAGCGTTCTGTTGTTGCTGCTTGGGCGTTAGTACCCGCATCGCTCATTATGATATTGTCACACTCATTAAGCGGTCTTATTTGGGGAATACTTCTTGGCGGATTATTGATTGATTTCTTCTTTTCCAAACAATCTCATCCGAACCAAATTGATTCCGAAACAAAAACAAATTTATTTGTATTAAAGATTCCTTATAAAATTATTTTTATTCTGGGTATCTGGTCAATTGTTTTGTTCCTGATTTTTTTATTTCATATTTTGCCGCTTGCTAAATCATGGAACGATCATAATATGGAGTGGAGTTTATCGCCGATAGATTCTGTTTTAACATTTGCGTCTCTTTTCGGGCGATCCTATACAATTTTGTGTGTTCCCGCATGTTTTTTTGTACTGTTTCATATTCGTAACGCAGGTTTGGGATATTGGTTATTTTGTGCTTTAACTTGTGGACTTGCCATTTTTTTACTTCCATTGAAAATATATTTTTGTCTTTTGTATGGTTTTCTTTTTTCGTTTCCGCTTCTTGTGATTCTCGCCTTGTTTATAAACTACATCGGTCAATTATTTTCACAATATGGCGGACAATACGGGCGATGTTGCGGTATTGTTTGGTGTTGTTTTATGGTGTTACTGAATATCTCGACATTAAACATTTATTATAAAGACGGAAATCGTTACGATTTTCGGTCTGCGTGTCAATATATCAAAGAGCATTGGCAATCAAACGATCACTTACTTTGCACGTATTCTCCTGAAATTATCAATTCTTATATTTCAACAGACATTCTGCCGATAAAAAATACGTACAGATATTTTCAAGACATGTTCGACGAAATCTGTAAAAATCAAGAAAAGCCTAATCATTGGCGTTTCTGGATTATTTTAAGCCATGAAGATTATTTTTTCTTGGACAGAAAAATACGTCATTGGCTGGACAAACATTGTCAATACGAAGGAAATTTCGGAAAATTTCACTATGAAAATCCGAAATATTTTGAAGT
>JAISNF010000373.1 GCA_031276415.1 Planctomycetaceae bacterium | reverse complement strand
TCGCAGAGTCTTATGTTTTTAAGACTTGAAAAACGTTCAGCGGCACGGGTTGCGATTCAGGAATATGACCGGATTGTTATTGAAGCGGACGTGAAATTAAATTCTCCTGTCAATGAATTGGCGTTTTTGGGAGTTATTACGTCGTTAGCCTATCTGAAAGATCCGATAAAATTAAGCGACATCTTTAAGAAACAACTCGAATTTTCGTTGCGAATCACGACAGATCAACGAATGCGGGCGTATCGTTTGATTGCCGGAGAACAAGCCCGTGTTGGTATGTCGGTTGACGCTTTGAATACTGCTCAAAAAATCCGAAATCTTATTGAACGTGTCCGGGCTTATCAACTCATTATCATTCACACTGCCCGACCTCCCAAAATTACTCCAACCGAGCCGAATATTTTCCTGCCTCCGATAGAAGGACCTTGGGCTCCGTTGCCCGAACCGATTGTTGCGAAACAAATTATCAACAGTGTTATTAGGCAGATTGCCGAAGGTGAAGAGCCGGAAGACCAAATTGATCTTTTAACGATACTTGCCGAATCAAGATTGATGTGTGATATTGAAATTCATCGATTATTTCGGGAATGTCTTGTTCAACACGAATCTATTGACGAATTAGTAAAACGCCCGATTCTTCGGCATCTTGACGATCCGAAATCCGAACTGATTCGGACTTCATTGAAATTGCCGCCCAAACCGAAACATTTACAACAAACGAATGATCCGGCATTGGATGATTGGAATTCGTCCACCGGAACAATTTCAGTTAATGTCAATGAAATAGAACCTGCGGTAATCAAAAATATGATTGATCAGCAGAAAATTCGCACATGGTTAATGACTTCGCAATGTTATCAGTTGGGCAGTCGTTACGCCGATGCGGTGCAAGTTCTTCGGAAAGCGGCGGCGATTGCCCGCGAGCAGCAGCAATCGAAAGATCGTATTCAAACACTTTTGAAGATTGGGGAACATTTACTCAGTGTCGGAAGTATTACGGAGGCTCATGCGGTTCTTAAAGAGATTGGACTTCCTTCCGTTTCTCCGGCAAATTCTCAGGAAAATTATTCAACTTCTTCACCGGACGAACAACCTCAACCTGTTATTTTTTTTACACCGGAACATCTTTCGACTTTAGCCCGTTTGCAGATTGTTGGTCGTTTTTTTGAGGACGCTTTAAAAACTATCCGTTGTATTGAATCGTCTTCCTCTCAGGATTTCGACTTTGCGTTTCTTGCGATGGAACAAATACGGATTGGTCATTTTGAAGATGTTGCGAAAACAATTTCCGCCGTAACAAACACGACCCAATCTCAAAAATTACAACATCTTTCGGCAATTGCTCAAGGCGGCGGCGAAGAACATTTTGTTGCTGTGAAAATTCCATTTCACGAAAACCTGCAAAATGATGAAGAATTGCGGCGATGTTGTGAGTTACTGATTCAAAACGGTCTTTTTGGTATTGCGGTTGCTGCGTCTCAAAAAATCCAAAATCAGGAATTACAATCAAAAAATCTGGCAAGATTGGTTCGTGAATATTTATTGTTGTTCAAGGCTTATGGAGAAGACGGTGATTGGCATCGTTCGGTTCGCGAATTTCTTTTGAAAATGGCTTGTTCGGCTGCCGAAAAAATTGTTCAGCCGGCTTTGCATGCGGAAGTTCTTGAAGCGATTCTTGTTGCGGTTTTGCCTTATGCTCAGAAAGAAAACCGAAAAGAATTTTTATTACGTTTGTTTGAAGAGGCTTTTGAGATTTCCCGTCAGATTGACGTGCCGGAGGATAAAGTTGAATTGATGGGAAAACTGATTTTGAGCAAAATTGCTTTGGAAGCCAATCGAACACAATCGAATCGTTTGCCGTTGCTTGATCGGGAATCGAATCCGATTGTTATTGAAGCGATTGATCGATTGATTACGGAAACGGTTGATGTTATCAATGAGGTTGGAGATGTTCCTCAACGCGGTTATGCTTTATCTTTTCTTGCCAAAGCGTTAAGTCAGGTTGGGCGTTTTCAGGCGGCGCGAACTTTTGTGAAAAATACTGAAGAAACTGCCGTAGAATTAACGGACAAACATGAAGCGATTTCTATTCTTCTGTCGTTGATTCCGACGTTACGGGCATTGGGCGATTCTGATACGATTTACAAAATTTACAATCTGACTTTTACGATTATTTCGGATTCATTCCTAACGATTCCCAATATTTCGGAGACAACAATATTTGAATGGCGGCTTCGTGATTCGGAACTTGATCGCGTGGTTCGATCTCAGTTGGAGCAGAATTTTCTTGCGGAGGCGGTGGTATTTGCCAATCGGATCAATGATTCACAACTTCGGGATCGTTTATTGCGGGCGGTTGTTTACATTTACATGGATCAACAAAATTTTTCTTTGGCGGAAAATGTACTTCGCAAAATAGAACTTCCGAGTTTTCGGACAGGAACATCCCGAGATCTTTTATTTATGAAACGCCATTCAAACGACCCAATTGGCGACAGTGTTAAGAACAATATTGATGGGAATTTCTAAACACCGTTTGTATTTAACCCTGATTATTTAACCGCCGAGAACACAGAGTTTACAGAGAACATAGAAACAAAGACTTGTCCGCAGATGATCGCTGATTGTTTTTAAAAAAGTCCGCAGATGACGCTGATAGACGTAGATAATTTTTGTTGTTGTCTATTTTAAAAATCATCTGCGGACAATTCTTTGTTTTGTATATTTTGCGGTTAATAAAAGCGGTTAATAAAACAGACAGTTACGTTATTTTGTGTGAAATGTTACGTTAAGTTTTCCCGCCGGAGTTTCTGCACGCAATTGTTCGATCATTTGAATTGTTGCGGATTCAATTGCTTGTTGCCATTTTGTTTCGCCAAATGTTGTTTGGAACGGTTCACGGCGGTACGCAAAAATAATGCCGCGCGAATTATTGATGACCGCACCCAGTCCGTTTTCATCAAATGCCGACGCAATATCTTTCGCCGAACCGCCTTGCGCTCCAAATCCGGGAACAAGAAACCAAGTGTTCGGCATAACTGCACGTAATTCTGCGAGTTGTTCCGACCATGTTGCGCCGACAACAGCCCCGATATTTCCGTAACGTTTTGATTCGGGACAAGTCGATAACGATAATTGCTGAACATATTCCGCAACACGCCGATAAATCGTTTTGCCGTCAACAATTAAATCCTGAAGCATGGCTCCGCCGGAATTGGAGGTTTTAACCAAAACAAAAATTCCGGCGTTTCGTTCAACAGCGGTTTTGACAAACGGTTCCAGCGAATCATCGCCAAGATAAGGTGAAACAGTTAATGCGTCGGCTCCCCACGCAGAATTTGTTCCCAAAATTCCGGCGGCATACGCTTCCGCAGTAGAACCAATATCGTTCCGTTTACCGTCAAAAACAATCACCAAATCTTTTTTGTTGCGAATATAATCAATGAGCCAACGAAGTACCGACATTCCGGGAACGCCATATTGTTCAAAAAATGCCGACTGAATTTTGACCGCCGGAACCAACGGCGCAACAATATCAATAACTTCACGGCAAAATTCCTTAAAAACATCCGCAACTTGTTCAATATTTTTGGGATCGGCATTTCGCCGAACCGCTTGCGGAATCCAATCAAAACGCGGATCAAGTCCCACCATAACAGGATTTTTCTTATTAGAAATCGTTTCAGTTAATAACTCGGAAAATGTCATAAAATAAATGATAATAGATAATAGATTAAATTATTGTTTCTGTTAATCGGTGAAATGTTAAAAATGTTCCAAAAAATATCGGATACTGATTATTTTTTCCGCAATGTCTATCGGAATATAAAAATAATGATTCGATGATTCATAACCGATTCGTGAATCGGATTTCGCAAGACAATACATTTCCTTTGCAATATGAAGTTCATCGGCAAGAATTGTTCGTAATTTGGTACGATATTTTTCCTTTTCCGTTTCATTTGTTGTGTCGAGACAAATATTTCGTAACGTATTAAATTCGATCATGTTTGCAGAGGATGCAAAATGAAGTTGTGCGGTTTTGGCGAACCGAAATTCGGATTCCGTTTGTAATTTTTGTTCAGCGGGCGATTGGTCAACCGCCCGACGAAGCGGTTCCAATCCCTGAGCAAAATGTTCGGCAACTTTACGGAATTGCCCCGCAGCAATCTCCGGCGGATAAACAGCACACCAATTTTGTACATCATCATACGGAATACCGACCATTGTTGCACGATAACCGGTTCGCTTTGAAAAAACAAGATTTGCTGCCCCCCAATGTTGCGGACCGGAATAACAAAGTCCAATATGGTACGGAAATTCCCTAAAACCGTTCGAAAATATCGTCCACGCTTCGCGTGCCGACGCCGCACCGTTACCGTAATATTTCACAGCAATACGATTCAAAATTTCATCGGCATTGATTTTTTGCGATTCGGCAAGATGAGCAATTTCAAGATTAGGCGAAGGATAACCGCCTAAACTCCAACCAAGCATCAAACCATTCACCCCGCTACCGGAAAGTTTGACCGCATGTTCCGCAATAAGATCAGCAACCGGTAAATACGGTATGGAAGCAATCTCCCACGTTACATTAAATTGAACTTTGGCAATTGTTTTCAAACCGCGTTGCCGTGCCAATGTCCAATGTTTTACAGCACGCGGTCCTGGTCCGACAGAAGAAATGGAATATTCACCGACATTTGATTTTACGCCGCCGCGCTCAATCGGCAACGACCATTCGCTCACAGACATCAACCAAACGGAATCGGGTAATTTCGTAATAATTTCTGTTGCGACTTCATCATTCCATCCCCAATCCCATACAAAAACGTTAGCGTCCGGCGCAACACGATGAACAGCATCCGCCATGATACGGTTCACTTCGGTAATGATTTCCGCAACACTTCGGTTTTTACATCGTGGACATTGATCTTTCCGGTAATGGGAACTACAATTGGTATGATTTTCTGAAGCGGTAATTGTGAAAATACCGCCAAGACCGGAAACATTTTTAAAAACGTGCGATAAAGAATCTGCAAGCCAATGTTGAATTTCCGGTGTTGACGTACACAACGAGGTTTGACTTCCGTAAGAAACTCCGGCAAATTTTGTACGATCTCCGGTAAAAAAAGAATTTGGCATCGCACGAGGTTCATTCATGTACAAATAAACTTTGATTCCGTAACGTTTTGCCCGATCAACCAGCGTTTGCAGGGATTTGAGCCGAATTTCATGATTATTGCCAAACTCTGGAAATAAATTACTCGGTGCCAATGTCCGTAACACCGTATGTAACCAAATACCATTAACACCGTGTTGTGAAAGTTGCCGTAACAGTTCATCCGGGTAAGATTTGATTTCGGGATCAAGCAGCGGATCACCAAACGTCGCAAAGTACGAAAAAAGGAACCGGATTTCAAACGGCGAAGAATCTGTGCGGTTCAGATTTGTTGTTGCAATAACTTCCGGTGTTTTTGTTTCGTTAGGAAAAAACGTTTTAAGAAATTCAAAACGGGGTTCTTCCGTATTTGTCCAATCGTTGCCGAGTTCTTCCTGAATCCATGTTACGATTTTTTGGGCTTGTTTTGTTTGTTCCTCCGTTGGTTCCGCAAAACGGAGCGGTTCACATTGCGGTTTGACCGAACCGAGTTTAATGAACAGAAAATCGTCTTCATGAAGTGATTCGGCAAGTTGTTCCGGCGTTTGATTTAAAAGAACGAGAATCTGCGAAAACGGCAAAAGATGCCAGTTTCGCCGCAACACCGTAATATAACCTTGTGAAGATTCCCAAATCGACAAAATATTTTGTTGCGGCGGCAAACCCATTGTTACAGCAATTCGGTTGACATTTTCGACGGATGTTTCAAGAACGTTTGCCAATCGTTGAACAGGAACAACAGACCAATTCCGCCCAATAAAGGTGTGTAACCGACTCGGAAAATGGCTAAATTCCAACGCCGCCGGTCCTTTATCAAAGCCGGAAAGAATTTCCGTGTCAATATGTTCTTCCGCCGACGAAAATAATATTGAAACGAAAAAACTGGCAGCAAACAAAATAACTCTCAGTAAAATCAGCCAAATTTTTGTCATTTTACAACCCCTCAATATTGAGTTAGGAGAAACGGGTTAATCCGAAACATTTATTAAAATATCATCTGGATTTTTTTGATTTTGGAAAATTTATTAAATTTCGCACGATAAAAATTTTAATTATTCGTTATGTTAATTTTAATTTTCAGTTTTATTGTTTATGTAATAATTGTTCAATTTCTTCGACTGAAAATTTTGTAATTCGGGCAATCATTTCTACGGAAAGTCCTTCCGCTTTCATATTCAACACGTCTTCGATTTTCCCTTCGATTCGTCCTTCAATTCGTCCTTCGATTCGCCCTTCTTCTTTTCCGGTTTCCCTTCCCTCTTCAATGGCTCCAAAATACGCCAGCGTGTCCATAACACTTTTATTGTAGGCTTCACGTTCTTCCGGTGCCATGTTGCCGAGTTTGGCAACATCAAAAGCATGGGAAAAAACAGGCTCATTGAGAATACGAGGAATATGATCAAAAGACGGTAAATTTTTAAGAAAATATAACCATTTATCAAAACGTGTTTCCAATTCTTGTTCCGTTTTCTTGAAAAGAGGCATCTGAATAAATTTCATTGTCAAACCACTATAAAATAACGTACTGTCATCATCACGAAGACGAACATTAGTATAAAGTTTATTCGGAATCACCCCCCCGTCATCGTCAAATTCTTTTTTGAACACAAAATTGAGAATACCGACAAAATAGATAGCGGCAAAATGTTTTTTTTCCTTCCAATCATCACCACGCTTAATCTGATTCTGTAACGACCACACGGAATAGATCAAAGCCCGTTCCTTGAATGTCGGAAAACGTGCTTTTTGCATTTCGACAATAAACCGGTCATCATTCACCGCTGTACAATAAATGTCGTATGAACCTTTACGATCCAACATCCCAGCCGGTACAATTTCTTTATCGGAAAACGTCAGTTCGGTAATTTGATGGCGTTCCGGCAACATGGTGTTCAGGAAATCAATCAAAATATCCTTCGAACCTTCTTCGCCAAATAATTTCTTAAATCCGTAATCAGAATAAGGATCAAAAAAAATGTCCATAAAAAACATCTCCTTTTATTATTACCGGAAAATTTTATTATTACCGGAAAAACAGGAACAATAACAACAATTATCCTATTTCCTATTCACACAAACACTTGGGTATATTATCTGATTTTCCTTTTTGTTGTCAAGTTTTCCCAACAATTTTAAGTTTCTGCTCATTTTCTTAACCGCATGAAACAAAAAATCGTCCGCAGATTTCTGTTAAAGAGAGTCCGCAGATGACGCTGATAATCGCAGATTAGTGTCGGTAATTTGAAAATACGAAACAATATAACATAGAATTTTTTTGTTTTAATTTCATTTTTAATTTAAAAAAATAAAAAAATTTTCGTTGAATATACTAAAACCTCAACATAGAATCGTTATTTGTTAAGACACACTTTTTAATTATCTAATTTTGGTAATTTTTTAATAATTTTCTATTTACATCAATAGTTGTCTTTTTGTGTTTTGTTTAGATTTGTGTTTTGTTTAGAAAAGAGAAACACAAGTTGGGATTATTTTTGATTTACTAATTTAACTAACAATTTTCAGCAATGTTATTTGAACTTATTTACTTCGTTTGTTTATAAATTACTTTTGAGTGCAGCATTCGGGAACATTGAAATTTGAAACAAACGATAAAACTACAATCATTTTTTCTACAAATTATAGCAATGTTCCGTAATTTATTGATTCATTTAGGGATATTTGTTTTTATTGTTGAGATATCTGTTTGTGACGAGGGAACAGATTATCAACGCGGATTACAACT
>JAISNF010000304.1 GCA_031276415.1 Planctomycetaceae bacterium | reverse complement strand
TTGGTCGGCGTACTCGCCGACAGTGAACCCTGTTTTCGGATGGAAACGGAATTATCATCAACCGTTGCAACCTAAATTGTAACTATGTTTTGATTCCAATTAGAAATTCACTCTGTGTTCTCTATGTTCTTTGTGGTTAATAAAAATATATTTGTCGTTTTTAAAATTCCCTTAATGGATAAAAATTGGGGGATTCTCTTGACAAAGTGTTTGCAAAATCTGTATGCTATTAGGTAATTCTCCATTTTACAGGATTCATTCCTATTTATTAGGATTCATTCCTAAATGTTTGTACAATTGTTTTGAATTGAAAGGAATTACCCCAATGACAATGTTTTGCCCAATGTTTTACCGATTTCGTTTTCAAATAAAATTGGTTGTTCTCTTTTTCGTTGTTGTTTCATTTCAATGTTATTTTTTGAGCAGTGCGTCCGCTCAAATAGCATTGGTAACCGGTTGGGAAGTTGACGAA
Source organism: Planctomycetaceae bacterium (assembly GCA_031276415.1). GTDB lineage: Bacteria > Planctomycetota > Planctomycetia > Pirellulales > Thermoguttaceae > WRKP01. The sequence continues at coordinate 6,031 of JAISNF010000304.1, read as the reverse complement.
AGCCAAGCCGGACGGAAAACAACCATTTTCAACGCGTTTAAGTCCGGCAATGTCGATGCTGACCGCGCCGGATTAGACACCTTTTTCGATAAATATTACTTCGCACGATGGACTCGCCCCGAAAATACCGGCTCGGTACACTCGTCTTTCGTCAAAGAATTTTTGACTCAAGACCTTCGCGATGCAACCGGAAACGCACGGGAATATCTGTTGACAAAATCGTTCGATACCCTCAAAAAAATGGCAGCAGATAACAACGCCACTCCAACCTCGCGATATAACGCCATTCTCACCATCGGACAACTCACACAACGTGAACCCGAAGGTCGCGGTAAACCGCCCACCCCTTACGCTCAGGCATTGCCCTATCTCATCGGTGAATATCAGAAAAAAGAAAATCCGAAATATATTCAATTGGGTTCGCTCATCGGAATTGTCCGGCTTGCCGAAATCGGAATCGCCGACGAAACATTGAAAAATACAACCGTTCCTAAACTTTTCATCGAAATCATTCAATCCGGTAAACCAAAAGATAATAAAAATAAAGAAGATCAAGAAATGACCGATTGGTTTAGATTGTACGCATTGGATGGACTCGGAGCGTTGAAATCTGTCGGAAATAATGGACAAATTGTAACCGTTTTGTCCGACGTAATCGAAAATAATCAGGAAACAATTGATGTACGAACCCATGCGGCAAGAATTTTCAATGACCTGTTTTTTGCCGATTCGGAAAAAACATTGACCGATCAACAATATCAGGAAATCGGAACATCTCTGATTACACTAATGAAAGCAACTGTAGATTCGCAACTCCAAATGATTACACAACTTAGGGATAAAGCACGAGTCTCCAAAGGCGAAATCGCTCCAGATATAAACGCAATGTCCACAATCTCTGCAACCGCCTTAGAACCGGAATTTGCCGCACTGACAAAAGAGCAACAAATTGAAATTACCGGTGCTGTCCAAAATATCAAAGCAAATATTCTTAACGTAACCTATGGAATGCGCGGCACACGATTGACCGGCAAAAGTGACGCCGGCATTCTTTCAAAACTTGCCGCAGAAGATCCGGTCGCCATAAAAATCAATTCAACCGTGAAACTCGTTACTAAACTTATTAAAGATCTTGATGAAGGACCACCGGAAGATCTCAGAAAACGTTCCATTATGGGCGATTCTTCAATGAGTGAAATGTCTTCCAATCCGACAGGCTCCGGCGGTTCCGGCAGAAGAGGAGACGAAAAACAACAACCACAACTCAAAGTGAATTTCAGCGTTATTCGTGATTCGTTGCAAAAAATGAGCGACGAACTCAGCGCAATTATCGCCGGAAGCGGCGTTTGAAATTAAATTCGTAACCAATCATTTTATTTAACCACAGAGAACGCAGAGTTCACAGAAAAAAAGCGTCCACAGATTTCGCAAATGATCGCAGATAATTTTTATAAGAATACAAAAAACAATAAAATATACGAAAATTTTTTTGTTTTAATTTTATTTTTATTTCATATTTGCGTTAATTTTATATTTTAAAATTCATCTGCGGACTATTTTCTTTTCTCTGTGGTTAATAAAAATAAATTTATGTTTTTTAGAAGTTCCCTTAATATTTGTATTTGCTTTAACTTTCCGTTTTAACTTTCCCAATTTTTATGACAACGAATCTTATATTTCCTCAACTTCGTCCTTCACACACAAAAATTGTTGCAACAGTTGGTCCTGCCAGCGATACGGAAGAGATGTTATCGAAACTGATTTTGGCGGGGGTTGATGTTTTTCGTATCAACATGGCTCACGGCGGCACGGGTCAGGCTCAAACACGACTCGATCAAATTCGAAAAGTTAGCAAACAAATTGGTGTTACAGTTGGTGTTTTGGTTGATCTTGCCGGACCCAAGATGCGGCTTGGCGAAATTCCTGATGATGTTTATCAGTGTAAAACGGAAATTCCCATGAAATTTATTCGGGGCAAAACAACCGCCGAACCTCATACTTTCACCACAACCTACGAACCTCTTATTAATGATGTAAATATTGGTGACAAAATTATGTTGGCGGACGGAACTGTTGTGTTGCAAGTTACGGAAAAAAATTCCGATTCCATTCTCTGCGCGGTTGTACAAGGCGGAACAGTGCGAAGCCGGCAAGGTATTAATCTGCCCGGAACAAAACTCAGTATTAAAACACTTCAACAAACCGATATTGATAACGCAAAATGGGCGGTTGGTGCCGGAGTTGATTTTTTGGGGCTGAGTTTTGTCCGAAGTCCCGAAGATATTCTTGAACTCCGTGAAATTCTTGTTGAAACTGCTTATCAAAACACAAATTTTTGGTCGGATATTCCGCACATTATTGCCAAAATCGAAAAACCGGAAGCGGTTGAACGTATTGAGGAAATCGTTGATGTAACAGACGGAATTATGGTAGCGCGTGGTGATCTTGGAGTTGAATTTGATATTGCGCAAATTGCGATGGTTCAGAAGAAAATTATCGAAACTTGCCGGCGAAAATCAAAACCGGTGATTGTTGCAACGCAAATGCTTGAAAGTATGCACCATCAGACATTGCCGACCAGAGCCGAAGCCACTGATGTTGCCAATGCGATTCTTGACGGAACCGATGCCTGTATGTTGTCCGGTGAAACGGCGGTTGGTGAATTTCCGCTACAAACCGTGCAAATGATGCATCGAATTGCGGTTGAAACAGAAAAAGTATTAGCGGAACGTTTGGCGTTTACGCATCGTCCGTCCCGAACAACTTCGGTAACACACGCCGTTTGTGATGCGGCGGTAACATTAGCGGACGAAATCGGCGCAGCAATGCTGCTCGTTAAAACCCAGTCGGGAAAAACCGCAATGGCTGTTTCAAATAAACGTTGTTTCACACTTTGTGTCGGAACAAGTTCCAATATCCGGGCATTGCAGCGAATGAATCTTTACTGGGGAATTTTCCCGCTCATTAACGTACCGGAAAATCCGCGTGAAAATCTAATGAGTGTCATTGAAGCCGGAAAAATAACCGGATATCTGAATCATGGTGATCGTGTTGTTCATGTTTTGGGAATTACAGCGGAAAGCGGTTACAGGAATATTCTGTATGTTCATGTTGTCGATTGAACATGTTACGGAATAAATAAAAAAAAATAAATTGTTTCAAATTATTTCAAATTGTTTCGATTTATAAACGATTACGTTTTAGGTAATTACGTTTAAAGGTAATTGTCTGTGTTGATAATCGTTTTATACTCTTGCTTGCCGGAATACGATTATTTTTGTAATATTTCAAAAGATTGACGATGTTTTGCCAAAATATTGCAACGGTTAATGTTCATTCGGAATGAATGTTAATTCGATTTTCGTCCATAAACAAAGGAACGCCGACGAGTTAAAGTTATATTATTTACATTTAATATTACGGAAATTACCGTATTTTCTAATCAAGTGAGCGAATCAAAAAAATTGTCAAAAAAATTGTTAAAAAATTTATCGAAACGCCATACGTTCTACTTAAATCGGGAATTAAGTTGGCTTAATTTCAATGAGCGTGTTCTTCTTGAAGCGGACGATTCGGCGGTACCGCTTTTGGAACGTCTTAATTTTCTCGGTATTTTCTCCAATAATATGGATGAATTTTATCGTGTTCGGGTGGCGTTGCTCAAACGTCTTGTGAATCTTCAAGACGATGTTCGTGACGTTAATCTGGATTTTGATCCGTCCAAAATTCTAAAGGAAATTCATAAACGTGTCCTTGTCCAACGTCATAAAGCTGACGATATTTACGAAAAAATTACCGGCGAACTCGCTAAAGAAAATATTTTTTTTATTGATGAATCCAATTTAACCGAAGAACAAGGTATTTTCGTCCGACAATATTTCAAAGAAACCGTCCGTCAATTTTTGTTTCCAATTATGCTTGACCGGTTTCGGAATTTTTCAAATTTGCACGATAATTCGATTTATTTGGTGGTTGATCTGACGGACAAAGATAATCCGGCGTTTGAAAATCTGGCATTGATTGAAATTCCCACTGATCATATTTCGCGATTTCTTGTTTTGCCGTCGGGTTCGGACAAAAAACAATTTGTTATGTTTTTGGACGATGTGATTCGTTATTGTCTTGCCGACATTTTTTCGGTATTCGGTTTTATCCGTTTCAAAGCGTACACAATTAAATTCACACGCGACGCCGAACTTGATATTGACAATGATGTTTCAAAAAGTTTCCTTGAAGCGGTTAGCGACGGAATTAAGCAACGGAAATACGGTGATACGGTTCGGTTTGTTTATGACGAGGAGTTGCCGCGAAAAACTCTGACGAATATTCTCAAAAAGTTTGGAATTAAAAAACGCGGCTCGCTTGAAAAGGGCGGTCGATACCATAATTTACGGGATTTCATGCATTTTCCCCGAATTCTCGGAACAAAAAAAATGCAATATGATCCGATACCGCAATTAGATGTTTCGGATTTTCCGCCCGGGGTTTCAATGCTTGATGTGATACGCGAAAAAGATGTGATGTTACATTATCCGTATCAACCGTTTCGGTACATGATTGAGTTGCTTCGGGAAGCGTCGATTGATCCGGCAGTTCGGACAATTAAGATGACAATTTATCGTGCGGCAAAACATTCGGCAGTCGTAAACGCCCTGATCAATGCCGCACGTAACGGTAAAGAAGTTATTGTTTTTGTCGAGTTTCAGGCACGCTTTGACGAGGCAGCCAATATTTCGTGGGCGGCACAGATGCAAGACGAAGGAATTCGTGTTTTGCCGAGTATTCCCGGCATGAAAGTTCATTGCAAAATCCTGTTAATCCGCCGCAAAGAATCCAATGTCAATGTTTATTACACCGCCATCGGAACCGGAAATCCAAACGAAAATACGACCCGAATTTATTGTGACGAACATCTTCTGACCGCCGATAAAGAAATCACCGCAGAAGTTAATAAAGTGTTTCATTTATTGGATGACCGGAAATATCAACTGCCGTATTTCAAACATATTATTGTTTCACCATTTGGAACACGCAAGTTTTTTCTGAAACAAATTGATCGTGAAATTAAAAACGCACAAAAAGGTAAACCGGCGTGGATGATTGTGAAGATGAATAATCTTGTGGACAAACGGATTGTGAGCCGGCTTTATGAGGCAAGTGAGGCGGGTGTTCAAATCAAGATGATTATTCGCGGAATTTGTACGCTTATTCCGGGCATACCAAAAATCAGTGACAATATTAGGGCGGTTCGGATTGTTGACCGATTTCTGGAACATTCGCGCATACTCGTTTTTTGCAACGATAACAAACCGGAATATTTTATTGGTTCGGCGGATTGGATGGAACGCAATCTTGATCATCGTTTTGAAGTTGTTACACCGGTGCGCGATCCGGCAATTCAAAAACAACTTTGGGACATTCTGCAAATCCAACTCTCGGACAATGTCAAAGCCCGATTCATCAGTCTTGAACACCCCAACGAACAAATCTCCGTAAAAAAAGGAAACAAAAAAGTCCAAGCGCAAACCGAAATCTATCGCTATCTCCAACAACGATAAAACGATAATTAAAGGAAAAATCGGCGTGTACGCAAACACCAACGCCATGTTTTACGAAAAGGTTTTGGCTACATCTTGATTTTAGACTTGAAACTGATATAAATTTGGTTTACGAAAATTTCAACGAATAAATTATTTTTTTCAACACTAAAGATTTTTAACACAAAGAAAGTTTTTTTCATGCCTAAAAAAACATCACCGAACAATTCATCAAAAAAATCTTTGGAAACATCGCCGAAAGTATCAGCAAAAACATCAGCCGTAGAATCGTCAATGTTGACGCAACCGTTTAATTTTGTTGCACTTGAAGAGTTTAAGAAAAAATATCAACACGATGCGTTCTGCAAGGAAAAATTGCGGAATGTTCGGATGGCTCGGAAATTTTTGCGTTACTTTCTTAAGCCTGAATATCAAGAATGGCTTGATATTGATCATTTACAAATTGAGCCGGATTCGTTGGTCGATAAACATTT
>JAISNF010000642.1 GCA_031276415.1 Planctomycetaceae bacterium | reverse complement strand
TCGGACAATGTTTTACCGGAAGAGGATTGGTATGATGTTTATTCCGGTTCGCAACCGTATTGTGTTCTTATGGTTCCTAATCATTTGGATGTTGTGTTCCGTGTTCGTGCGGAAAACGGAACGCCGGAAGATGATCCGCTTTATCTCAAACTTATGGCAGCCTGTGATGATCCTGTTGCCGCCAATATTCATATTGGTTACGTTTATATTTTTCGGGTCATTGATTCGAACCGGCTTGCGTTTACTGTTTCACCAATATCCGATGCCAATCACAATCAATTAATTGATTTGAAAGAACGTCCGACGCGTATTGGTGAACCGTTTAATTGGCAACCTAGTTTGAAATATGCTTGTGAACACAAAAAAGGAGCAATTACCATGTCCGAAGAATCGGACGAATGGGGAAATTGGATTTCTGTTGTGGAACCGCTTTGGAGACCGGACGGGAGATTTGAGGGCGTACTTGGTATTGATTTTCACGCCGACATTTTGCGGAATCATATCCAACACGCTAAATTTTGGCCTTATTGTTTTTTTGTTATTGTAATAATTTTCTTTTTTGGCAGTATTGCGTTTGTAACGCGGTTTCAGATTATCAGCGAAAAGCAAAGTCAATTGGCGGAAATGTTACAATTTACGGTATTGGAGATGACCGAAGCAAAATTAGCGGCGGAAAGTGCTTCGCGGGCGAAGAGTCATTTTTTAGCCAATATCAGTCACGAAATCCGAACACCGATGAATGCGGTATTGGGTTTTGTCGATATTATCGGACGAAAACTGATGCAATGTTGTTTGCCGGAGGAGCGGGAACAATGCCGTGAATCGCTTGCTCAAATTTCTTGCAACAGCAATGATTTACTTACAATTATTAACGATATTCTCGAATTTTCAAAAGCCGATAGCGAACGGCAAATTAAGGTCGAAATGCTTCCGATTTCTCCGGGGCAACTGATTGAAGATGTTGTAACGTTAATGAAAAACCGGATGGAAAATAAATCGGTTATTTTAACTGTTTCAGATAATGGACAAGTTCCTAAGTTTATTCTCAGTGATCCGACGCGTATTCGGCAAGTTCTGACTAATTTGATTGGCAATGCCATTAAATTTACCGAAAAAGGAACTATTCATATTGAATACGGAATCGAAAATGCCAGTACCGTTCTTTCGCCGATTGTGAAAAATAAAACTGTTGCAAAAAATATGGCGGCGGTAAAAAATACAACGGCAACGGAAGGAACAACGGTTACGAAAAATTCCGAATCGTCGGTTGTTCAGGATCGTCCCAAGCAAATTTTTTATTTTGAAATAAGCGATACGGGAATTGGAATTGCGGAAAAAGATTTGGCGAATATTTTCCAACCGTTTTCGCAAGGCGATTCTTCATTAACGCGCCGTTACGGCGGAACAGGTCTCGGTCTTTCTGTTTCGAAAAGAATTGCGGCAATGTTGGGAGGCGATATTACTGTTTCAAGTACGCTTGGTCGGGGCAGTGTTTTCACATTTGCGTTTCAGGTATTGACCGGCACGAAAGAATCCGATTTTCCGGGTTTTTCGGCTCCGCCATTAAAGCCGGCGGAGTTTGATATTCCGCAACATGTTCTTAAAGGTTACCGTATTTTGGTTGTTGAAGACGGAAAGGTAAATCAATTGGTGATTGCGTCTCAATTGACGGAAGCGGGGGCTGAAGTCGTCTTGGCGGAAAACGGACAAATCGGCGTGGACAAAATTGCGGAAGTGGAATCGCTTGGAACATTTTTTGATATTGTGTTAATGGATATGCAGATGCCTGTGATGGACGGTTATGAAGCAACTGCTTTGTTGCGTTCCAAAGGTTATATTCGTCCAATTATTGCAATTACGGCACACGCATTGCACGGAGATCGCGAAAAAACATTAGAGGTCGGCTGTGACGAATATTTGGCGAAACCAATCAATCGGGAAAAATTAATCGCCATGATTCTTACATTTCTCGAAAAAAATAAATAAAATTTCACTGAAATCAGGACACCAATTTAAAGATACTTCTAAAAACTCAAATTTACTTTTTAAAACCACAGAGAACACAGAGTTCACAGAGAGGAATTTTAAAAAATTAAAAAATTATTTTAGATCAAAAGTCAATGATAATATGTAACCGTTCACGGCGGAATTTATAATTATTTCATAGGATTGCCTCAATGGTTTCGTGTTCATTTTCGATAACCTCATTTCAACCTAATTTTCCTAACAAAACGATTCACCCAAAAAACCTCAGTAGCAATGAATGCCGCCAAATACCAACCTCATTACCTCATTATTCGTTCATTTTTTAATGAGGTAATGAGGTCGGATTTTTTATGATTTTTTTCTACTGAGTTTTTTTTGGTGAATCGTTTTGTAAAGAAAAATTAGGTTAAAATGAGGTTTGTCGAAACAAGGACAATACGTTTTCGCAAATTCCACTGAATAGTTACAAATAAAAAAATACCAACTTTTTTAAATAGCCGTGAACGGTTACAATTTATTTACAGTAATTTATTTACAAAAATTCCACAAAATTCTACAAAATTATTGTTATGTTTTCCTTTCATCGTTTTCCAATTATTGTTCTTTTAATTTCCTTTTTTGTTTCAACGACATTTGTTTCAGCGGCATTGTTCGGGCAGGAATCCGGAAAATTCCGAAAATTGGACGAAAAAATTCCAATCAAAACAATTGGCGGGGTTTGGTTTTGGGGTGATGTTTTATTTTTTCACGATTGGCATATTCAGGAAAATGTGAAGACAAATTCGTTTCGTCTTCTTGACGGCAATTCGATTCAACGGGCGTATGGTACGTTTGAGGAGTGCCGTCAGCGTCTTGATGAAATTCAGGCGGAAGAAGGTTTATTACCGATGGCGGGAACAGCGGTAATTATTATGCACGGTTTCGGTTCCAACACGATGACAACCCGACATCTGGCAAATTGGATTAAAGAACAAAAAGTGTACGATTATGTTTTTAATGTCGCTTATCCTTCAACGATGCAATCTGTTTTGGAACACGCCATTGTACTTGACCGGATTATTAAAAATTTACCGCCAACGATTAAACAGATTGATTTGATTGGTCATAGTCTTGGTTGTATTGTGATGCGCCGTTATTTGAGTGGTCCGTTGGAACCGAACTGGCGTGTTTCGGAAAATCCGTTGGAAGCAAGAAAAAATTTCGTACCGGATTCGCGGATTGGGCGTCTTGTCATGCTTGGTCCGCCCAATCACGGAGCAATTCTTGCAGCGAAATTAATTGGCAAAGACCCTGTTCGGCGTTTGATTACGGGCAAAACCGGTGATGAACTTGGTACGGATTGGGACGAGTTACGAAAAACTCTTGGGATTCCTTGTTGTCCGTTTGCGATTATTTCCGGCGGACGCGGAGATAATCGCGGGTTTAGTCTTTTGATTCCCGGCGACGATGACGGGATTGTGAGTACCGAAGGAACACAATTAGACGGTGCGGAAGAATGGATTCGTTTTGATGTGGGACACGGTGAAATGTTGATGACGGAAGAAGTATTCGAAACGTGTTTGCAATTCTTGAAAACCGGTTCATTTTACAACACAAAATAAAAGATGAACATTTTTGATTTAATTTTTAATTTGATTTTTATATTAATTTTTGTGCTGATTTTTGTGTTGATTTTTGTGTTGATTTTTGTGTTGATTTTTGATCTCAAAAATAATCGTTTGAAAATGTCTTTTTTGTTGTCTATCATTATTGTATTTATGAGCGTGTTTTCT
>JAISNF010000639.1 GCA_031276415.1 Planctomycetaceae bacterium | reverse complement strand
AACGTTGTACCGCTTAACGAGGACTTAGACACGATACTTGTTAAGCGGTACATTTCTGAAACATTTGAAGATGTTGTATGGTTCTATAAATGGATAGACAATTCACAGCGCAAATTTTATGAGGAATCGGAAATTTTCAATGGCGAATAACGTTCCTGTAAAAACATGTTAAAATATTTCTATGATTATTTTTGAAACATTAAACATTTATAGGAATTGTTATTATGAAATTGATTTTGGAATTAACGGAGGCGGATTTTGACCGGAATGTTTTACAATCGGCGGTTCCTGTTCTGGTTGATTTTTGGTCTCCATCTTGTGTTCCTTGCCGAATGCTGGTTCCTATTCTGGAGGAACTTGCAAACGACAACATTGACGAAGTTAGAATTACCAAAATCAATGTTGCGCAATTCCCGCAAATTGTAACAAAGTACGGTATTGAAATACTTCCGACAATTCTTATTTTCAACAAAGGAATTGTTGTCGAACAAATAATTGGTGTCCAATCCAAAGACAAGTTACAAAACATTTTAGATGCAATTGAATGAGGTAATGCCGATTTAATCTAGTCAATTTAGGTAAATTTCATTATTTTCAATTATTTTTCCTGCTGATTGTTAATTTTCAAAAAAAGAATAAAATTACTGGTGAACGCACAATTTTGGCATTGACAATTAACCTTAAAATCTTTATTAATTTGAAATTCATTCGGTACGATGACACTGGACTCGTTTTTTGATAAATTGACATCGCTACAATTAGTAGTTGTGCTTTTTCTTATTATTTTTCCAGGTATGTTGTCTATGCGTATATATCGTCTTATGTTTCCGGCAAAAGCGATAGAATGGCAAAACGCTATTATTGAATCATTTTTTTGGGGAACTGTTAATATTATTACTTTTTCTGCGATTGTATTTTTGCCGGTTTGTATTTTGTGGATATGCGGTATTCGATTTTGGTCGGCGAGTTGGGTTATTGTAGTGTTTATTTCACTTATTTTGTGGGCTATTGGTATGCCGATTGTTTGGGTGTACTGGATTAGTAAGATTCCTATTTTAAAACGTTTTTGTTTACATCCTATACCTACAGCGTGGGATTATTATTTTTTCAAGTGCGAACCATGTCTTGTAATTGTTCATTTAAAAAATGGTAAGTTAATTGGTGGTCTTTATGGGACTAAGTCTTACACATCATCATATCCTGAAAAAATGAGTATTTACCTAGAGCAATTGATTTATATTGACGATAATGGTAAATTTATAAGATATGTGAAGGGTTCAAAAGGAGCTCTTTTGGATAGTGATACTTTTGATTATTTAGAATTTTTAAGTTTTAAACTCAAGGAGATTTAATCATGGCAGATTCAGGATTTAAAAAAACGGGTGGTTATCAAGCGTCCTTTATTGGGGGGCATCAATCAAATGCAGATAATGCTATGAACGAAATACGACTTGAACTATTGGAATTTCCAGAGGAGGGTTCTGCCGAAAGTGGTCGATACCAATGTAAAAATCAATCAATTTGGAATACCTCTAGTAAGAACGAATCAGGCAAAAACGAGGTATTCCCTAAACGATAATATTTACTATTCGTATGTTTTACATGATATTATTCCCATGCTCGTAAAAATGCGTTTTGAACTAAAACGTAATATGTGCTATGAAAACTCTTGATGATTTATTTTTAGTTTGGCGTAGGGGTAGAGGTGAACGCCGTTCTATTGTTGGTGTGGTAGAAGAGGAAAACGGAAACTTTCAATTTAAGTATCTTATCAAACCTGAAGAAGCGGCTAAGATTGGATTTACTCCGTATGTGGCGTTTTCTGATATGAAAAAAGTGCACACCGAAAACGTTTTAGATACATTTGCTCTTCGGCTTACAAACCCTGCGCGGCAAGACATTCAAAAATACTATGATTTTTGGGAGATTGAACCAGAGCATCAAAAAGATAAATGGTATTTGCTGGCTCGCACGCAGGGGATACGTGCGATTGACAATTTTGAACTTCTAGCGGACTATCATGTTACAAAAGATTTAATGTTTTTTAGTGAGATTTGTGGACTTTCGTATTATCGTAAGCATATACCGCTTAATGCAATATCGGAGTCTGATGAGTTGCGATGGGAAAAAGATACAGATAATGAATACGATAAGTATGCGGTTAAGGTATTTAAGGGTGATTTATTTTTGGGTTTTGTGAAAGTGATACATTCCAGAGTTTTCTACAAAGACGGTGGTCAGGATATTAAAATTAAAATAAAAAGTATTGACAAAAATGGAACGTTAAATAGAGTTTTCATTAAAATTTATAATCACGATGTACAGGGAACCTAAAAATCATTCCATTTAACAAAGCCTTCAGATGTTCGATGTCTGAAGGCTTTGTCAGTAATAAAAATAATTCAAACGGCAATCTAACAATCCTGTAAAATCCTGTTAATCTCGTCTTATACTAATGTGTTTTTCTCTTAGGGTTTGCAAAACACCGCCAGTTTTCCCATAAACAACTTCCACTTTATCAAATTCTTTTTTATCATCTTGTACTTTTTTGTCATTAGGATTTTTTTTAAGTGCTTTTTCAAGTGCTACTCCTTCTTTCTCGTACATACTAACGGCGTGATGAAGTGCATTAATTGCTTCATCGTATAGTTTCTTTTGTAATGTAACTGCTTTATCGGCTGTATCAGCCGCGTCTGTTGCTTCTTTAAGTATTTGTTGATACGTATCAACTGCCTTTTTAAAATCAGCAACGGAGTTGTTCACTGTGGTATTTTCTTGAAACGCATTCATTTGATTCATACCGGTTTTAGCATTTTGACCGGATTGTAATTGTTCAAACGTTGAAATGTTTGCTAAATTATTGTTTGACATAATTAAGTTCCTTTTTTGTAAAAGTGAAAGTTATATTGAAACAGCAGGTAATATACTAAAAAAACAGTTTGTATTGAAAATCAACAATAAATTTCACAACAAACTAAATTGTTCTTTATAATCCCGTCTCCAATTCTATGGTGGTATTGTTAAAGTAGATAATATTATGTTGTTTTGTTAATTTGGCAACCGGAATTTAGTTATGCGAATGAACATGAATGGAATGGGTATGTTGCGGCAAAGTAGTAACTCATGTTACGCATTTGCTGCGAGTTTCATTTTTGCCAGTTCGTTCCATGCGGCTTTTGAAGCTGCCCAGTATATTTTTGCTTTGAGTGCAAAATGATTTAGTTTTTGAGCGAATT